>JAEVZQ010000091.1 GCA_023392135.1 Pseudomonadota bacterium
CCGCCGCACCTGACGAGCCCAGCCAAAGCATCTCCGGCCGAGCGCACGTCATCGACGGCGACACGATCGACATCGATGGGACCAGAATCCGACTTGAAGGCATAGATGCCCCGGAAAGCGCCCAACGATGCCAGACCCACACCGGCAACGTCTGGAACTGCGGTGGAGCAGCGGCACGAGCGCTGCGCGACATGGCGGCCGGCAGAGAAGTCCGCTGCGAGGGATCCGAGCACGACAGCTACGGCCGCCTGATCGCGATCTGCCGCGTCGGCTTGCTGGAGCTCAACGCGGAGTTGGTGCGCCGGGGGCTGGCCTGGGCGTTCGTCCGCTATTCGCAGAGGCTCGCGAGCGTCGAGGCGGAGGCCCGGAGGATGAGTATCGGCATCTGGCAGGGTGAGAACCAGCCGGCCTGGAATTTCCGCGCCAACCGGTGGTCCAACGCACAGGCGCAGGCATCGGCGCCGCAGGGCTGTGTCATCAAAGGCAATATTTCCCGGGGTGAACGGATCTACCACATGCCCTGGAGTCCCTACTACGACTCCGTCCAGATAAACCCCTCGCGCGGGGAGCGCTGGTTCTGCTCTGAGGCCCAGGCGCTGGCTGCAGGCTGGCGGCCCGCCTACACGAACTGAACGCCTCGGGACCCGCGGACCGCCCTCTCCAAAAACGCCGTTCGACACTCAGCGAGCGCCATTCCACTGCTCTGCCGCGGCCTCGGTCCGCGCGGTATAGGAGGAGTGCACCACATGACGCGAGCTGTCCTCGCCATGGGCAAGCTCGTCCGCAAGGAGACAGCGCTCGACGGGTTGGCCGTCCCGATGCATCTGGGCGCCGAGGAGTTCTGCAAGGAAGCGGAGCTTCTTAAGTGAGAGGCGGCGCGGGTTTGCTGAAACGCAAGAGCCGAATCGCCAGTGATCCGGCCCTCATTATTCCACGCAGCACCGACTGAAGATTCACGCGTGCGCCTTGCAGCTCGAAAGCAGCGCCTCGCGAATCCTGTCCATGCAATAGGGCTTCGCGACCAGCGGAACGGAGTTGAGCTCAGGCGGGAATTCCACCTCGTTGCCGTAGCCTGTCGCGAAGATGAACGGGATGCCCAGCCGCTGCAGCTCACGAGCCACTGGGAAGGACGTCGTGCTCCCGAGGTTCACATCGAGGATGGCGATGTCCGGACGATTTAATTCGATCGACTTTAGCGCATCGCCGACAGACCCGCTGAGCTGCACCGCCATGGCGCCTTGCTCCTTGAGCAGCATCTCCAGATCGAGCGCAATGATAAGCTGGTCCTCCACGACCAGGACCGAGCGGCCGTCCAACGGATCGGCGAGTGCCGTAACCGGAGGCACAGCACGTACGTCGAGCTGTCTCCAATCGGAAACATAGCGTGCAGGAACGATAATGCGTGCGCCCTGTTCCGACGTCTCGCAGCTGATCATGCCATCACCCGGCCGGGTCAGCGCCTTGTGCAGCGGCTCACGCGGCGCACCGCGGCCGTCCGTACACAACCCATGCGTGACATCGCCATTGTTCAGCTCGATGACGCAGCGGCCCAGGTCATCACAAGACCAGCGGATCGCGACATCCCCGCCCAAATCCGGGCAGTCCTCTGTCGCAATATCCGATGCTATCTCTTGCAGCACCGGCTTCAGCACAGAGGTTGCACGCGCATCGAGCGCTATCGCCGGGCCACCGAGAATGCATCGTCCTTTTCTGGCTCGAGTTCCGAGAGTGGACTGAAGGAAAGTCTCCAGATCTGTCGCGGCGGACTTCATGCTGCCTGATCGCCCTGGACTGGAGTGGCGCGGACCTGCAACCACTGTTTTCTGGTCATCCGGTCACACTTTCGCGGGGGCACACCTAGCACGGGTTGGCGGCGAGCGAAAGCGATGAGTTACAACACCAGACTACGAACGCGCGTGAACTGCATGAAACTCGGGACATTTGGCAGGACGAGCAACAGGTCCGGCCCCGCTCCGTCCCTGTTGCTCTCGCCCTCGCTTCGGCAGAAACCGCCGAAGTTCCGCCGCCCTCCTGAAGAAGTTGGCACTAGGACCATCTAGCGCTCCGGGGCGCTGATGCAAGCTGGCAACGATGTCTGACTGTTTTTTTCGCTTGGTTAATATCCGCGGCGATGCGGCCGTGCGTTGAGCAACCAAAACGCTGTTATCTGCCCAAATTATGCCACAGACGCTAATCACGCCGCTCAAACAGCTGTATGATCAGACATTTTGGCGCCACAGAATTGTCAAGATTGACCCTTTGGCGGCGCCCTAAACATCTTTTCCACAGAACATTCGTGGTTAACATTGTTCAATTATGTGATTTTTTCGCCACAGAATTAGCTTCAACTATAGCGCGAATGCAACAGTTATCCCCACAACCATAAAGGTTAATTTTTCATCAGGTGAGCGATCGGCGCCAGCGACTCGACCTCCATCAGGGTGCGGTGCACGACCGGGCTGCCGCCACGAAATGCGTCATTTTGGGCCTCATCCGAAGCGATTGTGCCTGGAACTGTTGCATAAGCGGCCGGTTAAGGGCGGGTGCTTAATCGCGGCTGATGGAGCAACGTCGGATGCTGGTAACCCAATTTTTGCGGTCGGGGGCTCTCGCATTGGCTTTGGCGGCCAGCTCAGCGACGATCGCCACTGCCCACAGCTGGTATCCGGTCGAGTGCTGCGCCGGCAAAGACTGCATGAAGGTGGATCGAGTCGAGCGGACTACCGACGGCGGCATGCGCATGTTCGCCGGAAGCATTCAGGTCCAGGTGCCCAAAGGCTTCACGCAGCGGCCATCGCGCGACAACGACACCCACGTCTGTGTGCGTGAGAATGGCGATGGCAGCTACGCCCCGCGCTGCGTTTTCATTCCGGCGGGTGTTTGACCGGTGTTTGATCAGTCTAGAACCGGGCAATCGCTCACTCTCAGTGCACATCCCCGTGGCGCCAATCAATCAAAACTGGTTGTGGCCGGCAGCTGGGCCCGCTGGGGGTCGCCGCCTTCACGCTGTTCTGCCGAAGTCGCGTGAGCTTGCGGCCGGGTAACCCACTGCCAGCCAAGCAAAGCTCCAAAGATGGCGATGCCGCCGACCGAGGCCCAGAGGCTGGGGTGGAGCAGGCCGAGCGCGGCAGGCAGCAGCAGAGTTCGCTCCAGAGGGTTCAGCGGCCTCAGAAGGTAGCCCTCGAGCATCACGTTCAGGGCCATGATCCCGAGCAGGGCCATCGCAGATACCATCGCGGTGTAGGACAAGCTCGCCCCGATGCCGAGGATCTCGGGATGCGCAACGAACAGAAACGGCAGAATGAAGCCGGGCAGGCCCAGCCGGACGGCGATGAAGCTCGTCCGGAAAAAGCCGGCCTCCGCGATCTTGGCAGCCACGAGACAGCACACCGCGACGGGAGGCGTGATGGCCGAAATGTTGGCGAAGAAAAACACGAAGAAGTGGGCGGCGATCAGCGGCACACCGAGCTTGACGAGTGCCGGCGCGCCCATCAGGGCGACGAGGATGTAGGAGGCCGATGTCGGCAGGCCGAGCCCGAAGGCGAGACATGCGACCGCTGCCACACCCAGCAGGAGCCAGAGATTGCCGCCGGCAAGCTCGAGCATGAAGAAGGAAAGCTTCTGCGCGAAGCCGGTCACCGTGAGGATTTCGACCAGCACTCCGATCACGGCCACGATCACCGCGACCTGGGCGCCGGTCAGCGCGCCGATATAGGCGGTCCGCCCAATGACGCCGGCGATGTTCGAGACGATCGTCACGACGCCGCGCCACGAGAACGCGATCTCGCGTAGAATGTAGAGGCCGAGCAGGATGGCCGTTGCCTGGATCGAGGCGCGGCCGGCAAGATTGGTCTCCAGCAGCGTCACGACCAGATACGTGACAGCTACGAAGAAATGCGCGTTGTAGAGGCAGGCCCGCCAGATGCTCTCCTCGCTGCCGAGCTCCTCCATCAACGTCTTGTTCTTGGAGGTGTCGAGGTCGCGCTTCACGGCGCGCAGATGCACCGAGAACATCAGATAAAGATAGTAGATCAGTGCCGGGAAGACCGCCGTCACGATGATCTCGCCATAGGGGATGCCCGTGAGGCCGACCATCAGGAACGCGGCGAGCCCCATGACGGGCGGTGTGATCTGGCCGCCCGAGGATGCCACGGCCTCAACGGCACCGGCGAATTCTGGCCTGAAACCAACCCGCTTCATGAGCGGAATTGTCAGCGCGCCGGTCGAGGCAACGTTGGCGACACTCGAGCCGGACACCATGCCCATCATGCCACTCGAGATGATCGCGATCTGCGCCGGTCCTGCCCGCGTCCGCCCGCCGATGCGGTAGGCGAGCTGCATGATGAAATCAACGCAGCCGGTCGCTTGGAGCCCCGCGGCGAGCAGCATGAATGGGAAGATGGTGCCGGCGGAGAGTTCCGCAAGGCTGCCGAGCAGCCCGCTGAAATAGGGGATCGAGGTAATGCCGATCAGCCGCTTGAGCGTAATGCCGCCATGGTAGAGCAGACCCTCCGGCATCAACTGGCCGAAATAGCCATATAGCAGGCCGACCACCGCGATTGCCGCAACGACCCAGCCCCATTCCCGTATCGACGCGTAAAGGCATATCAGAAGAAATACGCAGGCAACGACAGTGTCGGTCATATTGGGCAGGAACGACCGCCGCGTCGTCAGCAGCGTGTGCTCGTGGAAGACGTACCAGAGGATCGCCGCCGCCACGATCGCCAGCGCGACGTGTAGCCATCGCGCGAGCGCGCCTTCGGCCTTCGCCGCGGCGTAAAGGAAGATCAGGCCGGTCGCGCCGGCCACATGCATGATCTTGAACTGACCGGCCGGCAGGAAATAATCCCGTATCTGAAAGACATGCGCGAGCACATAGGCCAGCCCGCAGAAGCCAAACAGCACGATCAGCCAGGGCGTGCCGCGCTCTTGCGTGAATTGGCCGGCAAGCCGGCTCATCAGTGCCTGCATAAACGTATTTCCGAAGCGGAGGGAGGAGGTATTGCTGCGGGGCTGGCCATACAGCTCCCGCAGCAATCAAATCAGGATGCCTCGACGAGACTGTCCTTCCACACGCCCTTTTCCTTCAAGTAGCGGGCAGCCCCCTTGTGCACGGGGAACCCGCCCACGAGGTAGTCGACCGCAAACTGGAGTCTGATGTCCTCGAACTGGACGCCCAGTGAGCGCACGTCCTCCTCGTTGTCGAAGATCGCCTTGATCACCTTGTAGGCGACGTCCGGATCGAGCTTCGGCGATGCGCCGAGGACGCCGGAGAAGGAGGCCAGGTTCGACTCGCCCTCGACACCCTCCAGCTTGTCCACCGGAATTGGCCCAAGCGAGATACCCGGATTGATTTCCTTGGCCTTCTCCATGACATCCTTCGGGATCGGCAGCATCCGCACTGGCGTCGTTGTGACGAGCTCGGAGAGAATGGGAGAGGCCCGGCCGTTGGTGAGGAGCGAGGGAATGCAGTCGACGGATTCGGCACGCAGCGCGTCGTAGGATTCGCGCCACGAGCCATACGTCCACTCGATGTCGTCGAGGATGCCCGCGGCCTCGAACAGCACCTGCCACATCGTCGAGGTCGAGCTGCCTGCCGGCGAGGGCATGCAACGCTTGCCGCGCAAATCCTCGAGCGTCTTGATGTCGCTCGAGGCGCGCACCATCGGGCTGCAGTTGAACAGAGTGTAGGCGAACATCTGATGCACCTCGATCGGCGCGGGGTAGGGCTCCTTCCCCTCTGCCGCCGGCTTCCAGTCCGTCGAGGTGGTCTGGCCGAGCTGGATGATGCCCTCGGCGAAAAGCTGCATGTTCTCGGTGCCGCCGCTCGTTGCCATGGAGGCGTTCTGCAGGTCGGTATGGCGGTTCACCGTGTTGGCGAGACCCTCCATGATGACGTAGCCGGTAGAGCCGACGGATGAGGCTCCCCACTGCAAACTCTGCTGTGCGAGCACGCTCGTGGTCCGGAATGCAGCTGTACTAGCGGCGATGCCAGCGAGCCCGAGCTTGAGGGCTGTGCGGCGGCTGCAGGGGGGAATGCTCAAATTCTGGGATCTGTCAGTCATGGGTCGTCCTCTCTATCTCCCCTTGGTCGCCGGATACTCCGGCCATTGGTGCAACCCCGTCTGCGGGGCAGCAGCGACACGCGTCAGGCGCATGCGTGTATCGCTCCCGTGAGCGGCATCCATCAGCAGCCATCGCTATGTGCATCAAATTGACGTGCACCGCGCATCGTATATTGGCGCTTGGAGTTGCCCCGGGCATGATGTTCTGCTGTGTTCGAAGCCGAATTGAGCGATTATGCAGTAATCATCAAGCCGCGCAACAAGGACCCATGATGACCCATCCAGGCATGTTCACCACCCGACCCGAGCTGAAGGGCACGTTCGGAATGGCCGCCTCCACGCACTGGCTGGCCTCAGCGGCCGCAATGGGCATTCTCGAGCGGGGCGGCAACGCGTTCGACGCCGCGGCAGCGGGGGGATTCGTGCTGCAGGTCGTCGAGCCACACCTGAACGGCCCCGGCGGCGAGGTGCCGATCCTGATCCATAGTGAAAACAGCGGCGGCATCGACGTGATCTGCGGCCAAGGCGTGGCTCCACAGGCGGCGACGCTGAAGCGGTTTCGTGATCTCGGCCTCGAACTCGTCCCTGGAACGGGGCTGCTGCCGGCGGTCGTCCCCGGCGCATTCGGCGCGTGGCTGCTGATGCTACGCGACCATGGCACGATGCCTCTGGCCGATATCCTGGCGCCAGCGATCCACTATGCCGAGGACGGATATCCGCTCGTCGGTCGGATCGTCAACGCCATGAGCACGGTGCAGAACTTGTTCCGCTCGGAGTGGCCGAGCTCTGCAGAGATCTATTGCCGGGGATCGCTGCCCCAGCCAGGCGACCTTTTCCGCAACCCGGCGCTCGCCGGCACATACCGCCGTGTTTTGCGAGAGGCCGAGGCCGCTGGCGCAGATCGCGAGCGCCAGATCGAGGCGGCGCGGCGGGCGTGGTATGAAGGCTTCGTTGCCGAGGCCGTGGACGCGTTCTATCGGACAGCGGAGTTGCTGGACACAAGCGGCGAAAGGCACGGCGGCCTCCTGACCGGCGAAGACATGGCGCAATGGCGCGCCACGAAGGAAGCGCCGGCGACTTATGACTATCACGGTTATACGGTGGCCAAATGCGGGCCCTGGAGCCAGGGCCCTCTGATGCTCCAACAGCTCGCACTCCTCCGCGACATCCCACTGTCCGAAATGAAGACCGACGGGCCGGACTTCGTGCACAGCGTGGTCGAGGCGGCCAAGCTCGCCTTTGCGGACAGGGAATCCTGGTACGGTGACGCGAAAGGCCATGATGCGCCGCTCGCGACGCTGCTATCTGATGCCTACAACGAGCACAGGCGCGCGCAGATCGGCGATAGCGCATCCACCGAATTTCGCCCCGGCAGCCCCAACGGGCGCAACCCGAACCTGCCGGAATACCGTATTGCCGATGAGAACAGCCTCGACATCAATTCCATGCTCGGCGCAGGCGAGCCGACCGTCGCGCGTGACGGCGAGCCCAAAACGGATCGGACCGGCGCCATGCGCGGCGATACCTGCCACATCGACATCATCGACCGATGGGGCAACATGGTAGCCGCGACCCCGAGCGGCGGCTGGTTCCAGTCGAGCCCCGTCGTCCCGGGCCTCGGCTTCTCGATCAGCACGCGCGGCCAGATGTTCTGGCTGCAGGAGGGCCTGCCGAGCACGCTTGCGCCTGGACGCCGCCCACGCACCACCCTCACGCCCTCGATGGCACTACGTGATGGCAAGCCATATCTCGCCTGGGGAACGCCGGGTGGCGATCAGCAGGACCAGTGGTCGTTGATTTTCTTCCTGCGCCATGTGCATCACGGCCTGAACCTGCAGGAGTCCATCGACGCGCCGTCCTTCCATAGCGAGCACTGCCAGAGCTCGTTCTGGCCGCGCGAGGCGAAACCAAACCGGCTGGTGCTCGAGGGGCAGTTCCCGGCCGCAACCGTGGCGGAGTTGAAGGCGCGCGGCCACGACGTGGTGGTCGGAGAGCTGTGGTCGGAAGGCCGCCTTTCTGCCTGCTCGCGCGAGGACCACGACGGAAGCCTCTACCTTCGTGCCGGCGCGAATCCGCGCGGAATGCAGGGTTACGCCGTCGGCAGGTAAGAGGTCTCGATGGATCTTGGATTGAGAGGGCGCCGCGCCCTCGTCCTCGCATCGACGAAGGGCCTCGGCCGATCGGTGGCGACTGCATTGGCGGGGGAAGGCGCGTCCGTCATGATCTGTGGGCGTACCGGCGCCACACAAGCAGCCGAGGGCATCTCTCGCGAGACCGGCGGCGCCGTGACGGGACGCGACTGCGATCTCCACGACCGCGCTGCCATAGACGATCTGATGCAGGCAGCATCGGCGGAGATGGGCGGCATCGACATCCTCGTTCTCAACGGCGGCGGACCGCCGCCTGCTCCGGCCCTCGATGTGTCAGGCAAGGCGTGGGCTGATTGGTTCGAGCGCATGGTGGGAAATCTCGTCCACGCCGCAAGCATCGCATTGCCCCGAATGCGCGAGCGCGGCTGGGGGAGACTTCTCACGATTGCCTCGTCGGCCGCCGTGCAGCCGATCCCCGGCATGGCGCTCTCGAACAGCCTCAGAGCGTCGCTGCTCGCCTGGAACAAGACACTTGCATCCGAGATCGCCGCCGACGGCATCACCTGCAACGTCGTTCTGCCGGGGCGCATCGACACGGAGCGTGTGGCGGTCCTCGACCGGGCGAAGGCGGAACGCGAGGGACGCGAGATCGCGGAGGTGAAGCGCGATGTCCTCTCCACCATCCCTGTCGGCCGGTACGGCCGACCTGACGAGTTCGGCTCGGTAGCCGCTTTCCTCTGCTCGGAGAAGGCAAGCTACGTGACAGGTACGGTGCTGCGGATCGACGGCGGGCTGATCCGCAGCATCTGAGGCGGGAACGCAGGTTGTGCCCTGCTACTCCGCCGCTTCCGCCTTCTCTTTCACCGCCTCCACGCGCGCCGCGCAGAATTTGAACTCGGGGATTTTACCGAACGGATCGAGCTGCGGGTTGGTCAGCAGGTTTGCCGCCGCCTCCGTAAAGCAGAACGGAATGAATACCATCCCCTCGGCGACATCGCGATCGGCGCGTGCCTTTAGGACCACCTGGCCACGTCTTGTCGACACGCGGATGAGCTCGCCGGGGCCAATGCCGAGGTGGTCCATCTCCCTCGGGTTCAGGCCTGCGATCGCTTCCGGCTCGAGTGCATCGAGGTTGCTGGCCCGGCGTGTCATCGCGCCGGTGTGCCAATGCTCGAGAAGCCGACCCGTGGTCAGCACGAATGGGTATTCCTCATCCGGCAGCTCATCCGGAGGCTCTAGACCGGCCGGCACGACCCTGGCGCGCCCGGAGGCCGTCGGGAACGAGCTGGCGAAGATGATCTCGTTGCCCGGCTTGTCCGGCGCGTCGCAAGGATAGGTAACTGAACCCTCGGCCAGCAGCCGCTCCCACGTGATGTTCGCGAGCGACGGCATGACCTTGGTCATCTCGGCGAACACCTCGGAGACGTGGCCGTAGTTCCAATCGAGGCCGATGCGGCGCGCCAATTCCTGGATCAGCTCCCAATCCTGCCGCGCTTCGCCGGGCGGGCTCACGACTGGCCGGCCGACCTGCACCTGCCGGTTGGTGTTCGTGTAGCTGCCCCACTTCTCGGCATGGGCCGAGGCCGGCAGAACCACGTCGGCATGCCAGGCCGACTCGGTTAGGAAGATATCCTGCACCACGAGGTGCTCGAGATGAGCAAGCGCCTCGCGGGCATGGGCAGCGTCGGGGTCGGACATCGCCGGATTCTCGCCCATGACGTACATGCCCTTGATCTCGTCCGCATGGATCGCGCGCATGATCTCGACCACGGTCAGGCCAGGCTCCGCATCGAGCCTGGTGCCCCACAGCTCCTCATACAGGCCGCGGACGGCCGGATCCTTGACGGACTTGTAGTCGGCAAACACCATCGGGATGAGGCCGGCGTCCGACGCGCCCTGCACGTTGTTCTGTCCGCGCAGCGGATGCAAACCGGTGCCCGGCCGGCCGATCTGGCCGGTGATGAGCGCCAGCGCGATCAGGCAACGGGCGTTATCCGTGCCATGAGTGTGCTGCGAGACGCCCATGCCCCAGAAGATGATCGAGCGCTCGGAGCGGGCATACAGCCGGGCGACCTCGCGGATCGTTGCAGCCGGAATTCCGCACACCGGCTCCATTTTCTCCGGCGTGAAGTCCACGATGCGCGCCTTCAGGTCCTCGTATCCATCGACGTGGGCCTGCATGTATTGAATGTCGACCATACCCTCGGTCACGATCACGTTCAGCAT
>JAEVZQ010000109.1 GCA_023392135.1 Pseudomonadota bacterium
GGTCATGGCTGTCGATATGACCGCTGTGTTCTATTGCTGTCGCGTAGCGGCCCGGCACATGCGCGAGCAGCGCTATGGGCGCATCGTCACGGTCGCCTCGATCGCTGGCAAGGAGGGGATGCCCTACATCCCGGCCTATTCCGCGGCGAAGGCCGGTGTCATCGGCTTCTCGAAGGCTCTGGCGAGGGAGCTGTGCGAGACCGGCGTCACCGTGAACTGCATCGCACCGGCCATCACCGAGACGGAGCTCATGCGCGAGATGACGCCCGAACACATCGAGCGAGCACGCGCCAGGATTCCGATGGGGCGTTTCGTCAGGATCGAGGAGATCGCCGCCATGTGCGCGTTCATCGCCGGCCCGGACTGCAGCTTCACGACCGGTTTCGTGTTCGACGTGACGGGCGGCCGGGCGACGTACTGACGGCAAGAGCCGGTGCACCAGGCACCGGCTCCTCACGTGGTTGTCGTACAGCTACTCGGTATGCCCGATCTCGCCGAGGGCCGCCTGGCGCAAGCCCTCGACGAAGATCACGAACTCGAACTCCCCGCTCACCCGCTTACGGGCAGCTTCAACTTGGTCGGCGGTCTTGGGCTCCTTGCTGACCTTCAGTCCCTCCCGGGCATGGGCCAGCCGCTCCTTCAGAGCATGCTCGATCTCCTCCACCAGCAGCGCTTTCACCTTCGATACGTCGCCCGTTTCCAAAGCCTGCTCTGCCGCGGGTATGGCCGGGCCGAAGTCGGTCGCGGCCGGCTTCAGACCTGTGTACGCGGCGCCTTCACCCTGGCGATGGAGGCGGACGGTGGTCTCCATGAACGAGCGATCGGCCAGCGCCTTCGCGTCCGCATTCAAGGAGCGGACTTTCAGCGCCTCGGCGAAAGCCGCTTTCAGCTCGGGCTCCGCACTGGCCGGGGCAAAGGGCAGGGCCAGATTGACGTTGCCCGTCTCGAGCGCCATTTGCGCAGCAGATGCGACGGGTCCGTCGGCAGAGTCGCAATGGGCCAGGGCGCTCTGGGATGTGAGTAGGAGCCCGGCGGCCAGAGCCGAGGCAAAAAGGGTCTTGATCCTGGTCATGTCGTATTTCCTCGTCTGTTGGATACTTGCACCGCGGTAACTTGCACCGTCGCTGCGGGCCGCTCAGCGACTTAAGTCACCGAGTGATCTGGTCCTGCGTTCATTGGAGTAGGCATGGCAATTCAGAAGCTTCTGGCAGAGCTGCCCTATTTCGCCGGACTTTCCGGAGAGGAGCTGGCTGCGCTCGCCCGGAGTGTGCTGAGACGACAGCTCGATGGTGGCGAGCAGATCATCATCGAGGGGGAGCCGTGTGAGGGGCTTTACTTCGTCATCGACGGCCAGGTCCGCGCGATCAAAACGTCTGCCGGCGGGCGCGAGCACGTCATGCATGTGCTCGGGCCGGGTGCAACGTTCAACGATGTCGCCGTCTTCGATGGCGGGCCGAATTCGGACAGCGCGGTCGCGGTCGGGCGCACGACGATCGGCTTTATTCCCAAGGCAGCCGTGCTTCGGCTGATCGAGAGTCACCCTGAGGTCGCCAAGGCCGGGCTCAAGTTGCTTTCCTCACGCCAGCGCGCCCTCGGGCAGGTCGTCGGAGACCTGGCACTGCGCGAGGTCACGGCGCGGCTTGCGCGCCTGTTGCTGGGTTGCGCCGGTCGTCAGGAGCACATCGTCGAGCGCGCAGAGGACGCTTGCCGCCGGATCACCCATCAGGAGATCGCAACGATGATCGGCACGGTGCGAGAGGTCGTGCAGCGTGCGCTCAAGCAGCTCGAGCGGGATGGCGCGATTGCCGTCGAGAGGTCACGGCTCGAGGTTCGTGACATCGCCAAGCTCGAAAAGTGGGCAGAGGCGAGTACCGACTGAGCCGCGGGACTTGCCTTCACGATTTCGGAATATCGCGCGCAAGCAACTCCCGCAGCTCCGGTGTCACCTCCGGCCGGATGCCAAACCAGAGATTGAAGCCTGTCCCGGCCTGATAGAGCAGCATGTCGAGACCGTTGGCCGTCTTGAGTCCAAGCCGTCGCGCCTGCGTCAGCAGTTTCGTTTCGAGCGGCACGTAGTTGATATCCGCGACGACCCCGCCGGGCGCCATGCGCGAGAGATCGACGTCGAGGTCCGCGTTGCCTTTGAAGCCGAGTGAGGTCGCATTGGTGGCGAGTGTTGCGCCTTCGAGCACCGTGTTCCGGTTTTCCCAGTGCTCAGGCATGACGCGTTCGCCGTAGCGCTCGGCCATCTCGGCGGCCCGGGCATAAGTGCGGTTGACCACATGGATGCGTGTGACGCCCCGTTCGAGGAGCCCGCAGATGACGGCGCGGCCCGCACCGCCAGCCCCGAGCACCACGGCATGCCCGCTGGACTTGTCCCAGCCGGGGGCGCCGGCATCCAGTGCGCCGATGAATCCTTCGACATCCGTATTCGTCGAGCGCAGCACGCCGTCGTCATACCAGAGCGTATTGGAGGCGCCGACGGCCCGGGCACGCTCGTCGGGTTCCGTCAGCCTGAAAGCGGCCTCCTTGTGCGGCAAGGTGATATTGGCACCGACGTAGCCGTTGTCCCGCAGATTGCCGATGAAGGCGGGGAAATCCTCGGGCGGCACTTCCTCGATGCGGTAGTCGCCGTCGATGCGATAGTGCTTCAGCCACCAGCCATGCATCTTCGGCGAGCGCGAGTGCTTTGCCGGCCAGCCAATAATGCAGACGGCTCTTTTCGCAGTCATGACGTCAACTCCTCTCGCCGCCACCGGTGCTCGAACGGCGCGTGCCGGAGGTCAGATAGCAGTTCTCGGGTTCATCCGGATAGAACGGGTCCTCGGGCGATGTCCACTCCTGGCTCCAGCGGGGCCGATCCGCATCGGAGTAGAGCAGTGTGTCGAGCGCGCCGCCGGGCCACGCCGCCTCGACTCACTCGATCACATCGGCGAAGCGGCCTGCTCCCTGCTTCATCATGGCACGTGCGATCACCATGCGATGGATTTCCGAGGTGCCGTCAAAAATGCGGAAGATGCGAGCGTCGCGGTAAAGCCGCTCGATCGGCATGTCCTTGCAATAGCCCGCACCGCCGAAGACCTGCACGGCGCGATCTGCAACGCGCCCCAGCGCTTCGGAGGCATAGGTCTTCACCATGGAAATTCGCTCGCGCGGGTCGCGGCCCTCGTCGATCTGCGAGGCGGTCTGGAGAACCATGAGGCGTGCGGCGTTGATCTCCATGGCGCTGTCGGCGAGCATCTGCTGGACCATCTGGAATTCGCCGATCGACTTCCCGAACTGGCGGCGGTCGCGGGCGTAATCCGTCATCAGGCGCAACAGGCGCGTCGCCTTGCCGACACAGCGCGCGCCGATGTGGGCAAGGCGAATTCTGCCAAGCGTTTCGAACGCGAGCCTCAGTCCTTCGCCCTCGCCGCCGAGCAAACGCTCCGGTCCGAGTTCGACATCTTCGAAAAACATCTCCACGTGGCTGGTTCCACCGAGCCCCATCATCGGCTGGTCGCGACCGATGGAGAAGCCCGGCATACCTTTGTCGACCAGGAACAGGGATATGCCGCGCGCCCCAGCAGCAGGATCGGTGACGGCGGAAACAACGAAGAAATCGGAGAACAGCCCGTCGCTGATGAAGTGCTTGTGGCCGTTGAGAACCCAGCCGCCGCCGCGACGCACGGCGCTGGTCCTGATGCCGGCTGCATCCGAGCCGGCGCCTGGCTCCGTGAACGCAACGGAGAATGTCCGCTCACCACGCACGGCCGGCTTGAGCCAGCGCTCCTTTTGCTCTTCCGTCGCGACCAGCAGCACCTCGTAGACATTTCCGAACGCACGGCGCACGAGAATATCCGTGGTGTGCCCGAACTGCTCCTCGACGAGGCAGGTATCGACCGCCGCCAGGCCGCCGCCCCCATACTCTGCCGGAATGTTCATGGCATAGAGGCCGAGTGCGCGGGACTTCTCGAAGATGGCGCGCGCGATTGCGGGATCGAGCTGCCGCTTTGCCTCGACCTCCTCCTCCAGCGGCACCAGCTCGCCGTAGACGAAACGGCGCGCCGTTTCGACCAACATCCGCTGCTCGTCACTCAGCGAGAAGTCCATGCGTGTCGGTCTCCTGTCTGCAACTGGAGGTCAGGGACTGATTGGGATTCGAGAAATTTCGCCCGCCCCAGGCGCCAGGTTATCCTCGGCCGAGTGTGTCGGCTAGGCTCTGACCACGCGATCTTTGGAAGAATGAGGCCGGCTTCGCTCCTGATCTTTCCGAGAATTGCAGAACTTTGGCCGAAATCGGAAGAGATGGCTAAAGTCGATTCCACCGGGGCCGACTCACAATATCGTCCATATTGCGTTGCAACAGATCCTCTAAGCCATCCTGAGAGCCGAACGTGGGTGGGAGATTTCATGCTGCGGGAAGTACTATTCATCGCAACACGGCCGATTTCGCTCCTCGCATTGAACTTTGGGCTGATGCTCTTGCCGCTGAGCGCGGCCGCGGGGAACAGCAGCCCCTTGGACTTGGCGCGAAGTATTGACTGTGATGCCGTCAACAACAGGTCGTTCAGTGTCGAGCTCGACGGGATGGCGCGCACCACGCGCGTCATTACGC
>JAEVZQ010000115.1 GCA_023392135.1 Pseudomonadota bacterium
GCCCTCGACGCACTGACCGATATTCCGCAGATCGTGCGCGCGATCGCCAACGGCCGCATCCTGATCCGCCGCTGGCTCAGCTGCTTCACCGGTCTGGTCTACAGCGTCGAGACTGTCGTGGATCTGCCCGGTGCCGATGAAGGGCGGTTCACGCGCCGCATTCTGGAAGCGCCCGATGCAAACGACACGGAGCTGGAGGCATCCCTCGAAACGTTTGCGCCGTACCGGCGGTGATCATCCTCGCCCTAAGCGCCTAAAACAGACAGCGCCGGCAGGCGCTTTATCGCGGAAATCTCCGTTCCGGACCTCGATATCCGCTGTGAGGCCGTGGCCAGCGGCTCCACGGCGACCGCCATGTGATGAGCGTTGGCGTGCACCATCATGAAAGCATCGCACATGATGCCGACGTGGCCCGGCCAAAAGACGAGATCACCGCGCTCGAGGCCGTCCAGGCTCTGTGTAACCGGCAGTGCGATGCCGAGCTGTGCCTGCTGCATGTCGGTGTCGCGGGTCGCTCTCAGGCCGGCCGCCTCCATCGATACCTGCACCAGCCCCGAGCAGTCGATGCCGACCCGCGTACGACCGCCCCAGAGATACGGTGTTCCGATCAGCCGTTCGGCGATCTCGACGAAGTCACGTGCGCAGCGGTTCTTGTCCGCCACGTGCCGGTCGATGACGAAGCCGCCGCCGGCGAGGCGGTAATACCGGTCGACCCGCTCGGCTACAGCGAGCGGCGCAGTGATGCTGAGATGCATGATTGGCGCGGTCTTGATGTCGGGAGCCGGGTAAAGGAACGTGCCGAGAGCGGAGACCCTGTGTGTCGCCGGCCGCACCTCTGGCGCCAGCGCGTTTGCAGGCACATAGCCGACGTAGCCATCTCGCTCGAGTTGCACCCACGCCCAGCCGTTGGCCTCGTCGTAGACGGTAACAACCTCTCCGAAGATCGCCTCACTATCGAGGCCCGCGGTCGGAACGGGACGACGCCTCAAGGCGACGGCGGCGCGGATCACCTGCTTCTTGACCCCGGCCACGTAGCGCGGTGCCTCGACCTTGCCGCGCAGCGACTCGGCCGCCAGATTTTCCCGGTAGGCGTTGAGCCGCGGATCGAGCCGCGGCATCTGCATGTCTGGTCTCACGACTTCTGTCCTGCTCCTGGCCGGTAGGCGCGCCGCAGCACCTCGAACACGGCCCGCGCCGTATGCGGCTCACCGCCCTTCGGTCCGAGCGGCCGAGCCGACGGGCGCCAGCCATAAATATCGAGGTGCGCGAACTTGCCGGCATTGCGCACGAAGCGGCGCAGGAAGAGCGCCGCAGTCACGGAGCCGGCGAAGCCGCCCTCGGAAACGTTGTTCATGTCGGCCACTTCGCTGTCGAGGTTGCGCTCGTAGCCATTCCAGAACGGCATCCGCCACATCGGGTCCCCGACGGACAGTCCAGCCGAAACCAACTCGGCCGCGAACGCATCGTCGTCTGTATAGAGCGGCGGAACATCGGGGCCGAGCGCCACCCGGGCCGCACCCGTGAGTGTCGCGAACGAGATGAGGCGGTCAGGCTTCTCCTCGTCGGCGAGTGTCAGGGCATCGGCAAGCACGAGCCGGCCCTCGGCATCGGTATTGCCGATCTCGACCGTTCTGCCGGAACGGCTCTTCAGCACGTCGCCGGGGCGGAAAGCGTTGCTGCCGATGCTGTTTTCCGCGGCCGGGATCAGCACGCGCAGGCGGACCGGCAGCTTCAGGCCCATGATCATGTGCGCCAGAGCCAGCACGGTCGCCGCGCCGCCCATGTCCTTCTTCATCAGCAGCATGCCGCTCGCCGACTTGACGTCGAGCCCGCCGGTGTCGAAGCAGATCCCTTTACCGACGAGCGTCACCTTCGGAGCGTCAGCAGCACCCCAGACGAGGTCGATCAGCCGCGGTGCCCGGGCGCTGGCCCGGCCGACGACATGGATCATCGGGAAGCCTTCGGCGAGATCATCACCTTCGACCACGGTGAGCGAAGCCGCATGCCGCGTTGCAAGGCTCAGCGCCGCTGCCTCGATCTCTGCGGGCCCGAGGTCGCTTGCCGGCGTATTGATGAGGTCGCGGCCGAGCCACACACCCTCGACGATGTGCCTCACCGCAATCTCATCGGCACCAGCCGGCAGAACCAGCCCCGGCGGCTCGTCGCCGCCGTTCGACTTGTAGCGACGGAACCGATAGGCCCCGAGCCCCCAGGCGACAGCAGCGGTCTCCGCGTTTTCGATCTCGTCGGCGAAGGCATAGGCCCCGGGCGGCAGGCTCGCGGCGAGTTGCCCAACCAGCAATCCCGACGGACCGCACGGGTCGCCGTTCTGGCCGTTGCCGGTGCCGAGCACGACACCCGCAAGCGCGCCGTCCTCTCCCGGCAGGAGGATGTGCTTCCGCGCGGTGCCCTTGAAGTCCATGCTCCGCAGCCAGGAACGCTGCACATCGGTAAGCCCGGACAACGCCTCGAGCTTCTGCCCTTCCCCGGCCAGCCAGACGCGCCGCGCATCCCTCGCGCGGTCGGAATCGAGAAACAGTCCTTCAGGAATGAGATTGTTTGCAAGCATGACTTTTCTTAGCGCCTCGGGTTGGATCGCATTGAAAACGTATGCTGTCGGTAGGGCCAGTGCCAAACCTGCGACATAGCACATCAGCCGATGACGCTGCCCGCAACTGGCGTGCGGCAGAACGCAGTGGATTGCCTTTGCACGGGAGGCGCCCACCAGTGGCGTCGGCAACCCTCGCGCAAAAAAGGAAGCGAGCGTGCAACGGCATTTCTGCCGCCATGTTTCCCACAAGAGATTATGATCGGCTCCTCCTGGATCGAGCTTCGGAGTGCCACCAACGTCGAGGGAGTGAGATGGCCGGCCGCAATAACTTTCTGCTGACACTCAAAGCCACCGCTGTCGCGATATTGCTGGTGCTCGGGCCAACCGCCGGTCTGCAAGCGGAGGAGGCATTGGCTGCCCAGTCGCGCCTCCCGCAGGACGTGGCGACGGAGCATGCGCTCGAGTTGCCCGGCCGGACACTCCGCTTCCGGGCGACGGCGGGCTCTTTCCCGCTCACCAACTCCAAGGGCAAGATCCTCGCCGAAATGGGCTACATCGCCTACACGCTCGACGGCATGCCGGCGGCCGAGCGCCCTGTCACGTTCGCGCTGAACGGCGGCCCCGGATCGGCCTCGGCGTGGCTGCAGATCGGCGCGATTGGCCCCTGGCGCATCCGCATGGAAGAGGCTGCAGCCTCCCCGTCAGCACCTGCTCCGCTGCTGCCCAACGCTGAGACCTGGCTGGATTTCACCGACCTCGTGTTTATCGACCCGATCGGCACGGGCTACAGCCATATCGTTGCGAGTGACGAGGCCGCCGACGAGCAACACGAGCAGCGCAGGCGAACCGGCCGAACCGGCAGCCGGGACCAGGGAGGCCCGAGCTACTTCTGGTCGGTCGAAGGCGATGTCGAGTCCATTTCCGAGGTCATTCAAAAATGGATTCAGAAGAACGGCCGCCTGTCCTCGCCCAAGCTCCTCGTCGGAGAAAGCTACGGCGGTTTCCGCAGCCCGAAGATCGCCCGCGAGCTGCAAACCGAGCATGGGATCGCGCTGAACGCGCTAGTGCTCGCGTCGCCCGTGCTCGACTTCGCCGGCCGGCGCAGCAGCTTTCCACCGATGTCCTACGTCTCATTGCTGCCATCCCTCGCCGCCGCGGAAATGGAGAGACACGGCGAGGCAGTCACGCGTGAGGTGCTGAGGGATGTCGAGGAGTACTCTCGGACGAACTATCTGGAAGATCTGATGCGGGGCCCGCGCGCCTCCGC
>JAEVZQ010000141.1 GCA_023392135.1 Pseudomonadota bacterium
GCCGTTTCCGACTGGCCGACACCCACCGTCTCGACGATGACCACATCGAAGCCTGCTGCCTCGACCAGCAGCATCGTCTCGCGCGTCCGCCGCGTGACGCCGCCGAGCGTGCCGGATGTGGGAGAAGGGCGGATGAAGGCATCGGTGCTCGCGGCGAGGCGCGCCATGCGGGTCTTGTCGCCGAGGATGGACCCGCCTGAGCGCCGCGAGGTCGGGTCGACGGCGAGCACGGCAACCCTGTGTCCGGCGGCAATCAGGTTCGTACCGAGCTGATCGATGGTGGTCGACTTGCCGACGCCGGGGATGCCGGTGATGCCGATGCGCCAGGCTCCGCCGCTCACGGGCAAGAGCTCCTGCAGCAGATCCTGCGCCAGCTTCTGATCGATCGGCCTGGTGCTCTCGACGAGCGTGATCGCACGCGCCAGCACGGCCCGGTCACCGCGGCGGATGCCGTCGACAAGCCCGGAGAGGCTCAACTGCGCGCGCTTGGGTCTGCTCGTCATGCTTTGCTCCCGATGCGGATGCAAACTTGGCCGCGATGGGCACGAGTGGCAAGCCCCTGGCGCGCCTTGATGCATGCCCAACCGATGCCACGATAGTTGTGAAAATGAACAGTCTCCTGACGATCGAGATCGGTTGCGGTGGCCCGGTCGCGCTTCTAGAGTGCGCGGCCCGAGAAAAATGAAGTGGGAGGGAGGGGTCTCATGGAATTTACGCAGAACGCGATCTATCTGCTGCTCGCCTGCCTCGCGCTCGTCCTTTACGCGATCGCATGGTGGCTGACGCGGCGAAAAGGGCTTCTGACGCGGATCATCGTCCGCTCGGCACTTGCGGTGATGATGTTGCTGCCCTTGGCCCTCGGGCTTCAATTAGGGGCCAATATGGGGGCTCCCGAGAAGTCGGCAGCTCCCGACGGACGCGTCGAACAGGACGTGGGGCAGGCGGAGCACCAGGAGCAGACTGCAACCGAGCCGCAAACCAGTGATCAGGAGCTTCGCACGGCGCGAGAGGAGGCAGCGCGTTCGCGCCGGATCGGTTCTCCAAAGATGGCTCCCAAGGGGAGAGCGCCGGCGTTTCGGGCCCCAGCCGGATCGCCGCCGCCGGGTGAAAGCGCACATCCGCCGGAGACGTCGGGGCCCGCGGCGCCGATGACCGACTCGGGCGCGCCAAGCCCCCGCAGCGCTGAAGCTCCGCCAACCTCCGGTGCAGCGCCCCCGCCAGCCGGGAGCGATTGGGATATCGTGCCGGTATTCTACGGCACGGATCGAGCCAAACTGGCCGGGTCTGAGAAGATCGATTACGGCGTGGAGCGCGGCAAGCGCCTGCAGCTTGGCCATGCCCTGGTGACAGTCCCGAAGTCTCATCAGGTGCCGGAGGTCGAGCGGCCCTGGGTGTATCTCATCCCGTTCACGAGCATCGTCATCTGGCAGGAGGAGGAGGACCCGAAGAAGCACTTCACGATCAAGGAGATCCGCGAGCTCGGCAGTGCGGAGTTCCTGGAGCTCGTCCGCAAGCGGCTGGCTGAATCGAGTGCCTACGAAAACCACGCGCTCGTGTTCGTGCACGGCTTCAATACGAGCTTCGAGTTCGCCGTCTTCCGCACGGCGCAGATGGCCTACGACCTGAAGTTCGATGGCGCTCCATTCGTCTACAGCTGGCCCTCGAAGGGGGCTTTCGGCGTTCAGGACTACAGCTACGACCGGGAGAGCGCCGGAGCAGCAGAGCCCTATTTCCGGGAGTTTCTGGAGCTTGTCATCAAGGAGACCGGCGCCAAGTCGGTCAGCATCATCGCGCACAGCATGGGCAACCAGCTTCTGCTGCCGGTGCTCCGCGACCTGCGCCGCTCTGCGCCCGAGAGCGTAAAGATCTCGCAGGTGATCCTGGCAGCGCCAGACGTGGACCGCGATTCGTTCGAGTTCCTGGCGCGTGAGATCCAGGGCGTCAGCGACGGGGTAACGCTGTTCGCGGCTGCCAACGACCGGGCTCTCACCGCCTCGCGTCAGTTCTGGGGCGGCGTGCCGCGTGCCGGCGATGTTCCACCCGAAGGCCCCATCATCGTACCCGGTGTCGACACCATCGACGTGACGGCCATCAACACGGAGATGTTCTCGCTCAATCACTCGGGCTACGCGGAAAAGACGGAGCTGCTGAACGACATAAAGCTCCTGATCCAGACCGGCGAAAGGCCGCCCGAGAAGCGCATCCCCATTCTGGAGCGCGTCACCACGTCCGGCGGTGCGTTCTGGCGCTATCCGGCGATGCGCTGAAGCGCTCGGGCCTGTCGAACGGGGCCGCTATTTCATCAGCTCCAGGACTTCACTGTAGGAGCTGACCTTGTGGACCTTGCCGCCCCGGATGAAATAGAGCCATTCGAGCTTCTCGCTCCTGGCGAGGTCCTCCGGCGTGACGGCCTCGAGCTCGGTGGCGAGCTGAGCGCGGAATTGGGGAATGATGTCGTCGATGAGCGACGGGGGCGCGTCTTTCCAGGCTTCCGGTGGCGGCAGTCGGCTTGCGGCAGACGGGTTGAAGACGACCTCGTTCAGCAC
>JAEVZQ010000238.1 GCA_023392135.1 Pseudomonadota bacterium
CGCCGCGGCGCAGCCCCCGAATTGAGAGCCGTGTCGACCTTTGCCGAGACGTGCGCCATCTTCGCCGTCGTGATCTCTATGAGCTGGGCCGAGATCTTCTTCAGCTTCTCCAGTCGGGCGAGGCAGGTCTGCCTGTCGATCGCACTTTCGTCGCCAAGCACATCGAGCTCCAGCAGCAGCCGGCTCGCCTGCTCATCCAGCGCTCTCGTCTCGTCGTCCTGGACGAAGGCGGCCATCTTCGCCGACTGCTCTGACTCGGACCAGCCACGCATTTCCCCGAGCTGCCGCAGCTTCGCTTGCAGCTCCGGCTGGTGCGCAGCATTCAGTTTGCGGAGCGAGGCCGCAGTCGAGTCGATGATTTTTGAGATGTCGTTCTTCGTGCACGACTGGGCAACGGCTGGTGCCGTCGCGCTGAGCAGCAGAACCGCGAGCACTGCCAACCAGCATGTCAGCCGCGAAAAGGTGCAGGGCATGGGCGTTCCTGTATCGGTGCTTTGGTCTGCTCGCCTTGGATGATGCAGTTCTTGATTAACTTGGGCTTAGCCATACGACTCTAATGGCCCATCCCGCAACCGGAGGTGGCGTTATCATCCGCCCGAATTTCACAGGCATATGGAGGCATGATGATGACCCCGCGCTGGCTTGCCGTTATTCCGTTGGCTCTGCTTTTCAACGCACTTCCCGCGTCGGCTGAAGTGACCGGCCTCGACGCGATTCACGCACAGGCCCGCGTCGGCAGCAAGATCTGCATGACCGAGCACGAGCATTACGGTGAAGGCTCGATGCAGACAAGGCGGGCCGCCGAGCTCCTGGCAATCCGGTCCTGGAGCGGCTTCACGGCATTCGAGTATGGCCGTCCATGGGGGAGCTATCGGCTCGCAGCAGGCAAGAGGATGGAGTGTTCCAACTCGGGCGGAAGCTATATGTGCAAAACGTGGGCGCGTCCGTGCCGGCCTGCCCGCCTCGGTCCTCCCCGCCGCTGACGTTCACCTCCTCTCACCATCAGCGACCCTCCCCGAGCAGCGCCTACTCCGCTGCCATGCGCAGGGCTGGCGTGCGCTGGCCGATGCGCTGTCGGACGAGATCGATGTGACCCCGCAAGTCATAGAACTGGTCGGAGAAGCCGAGCGGTACACGAATGCGCTGCACGCGCGCATCGATCCGTTCGAGCTCAGCTTGGCTCACCGCGAAATCCGCCTGCGTACGAGCGCCCTCGAGGCTCCGCTCCAAGGCCTTGAGCTGGCGATACCAGTACAGGAGCCGCCGCCGCATGCTCCACCGGTAGATGAGCGGCAGGGCCTTCATGATCGGAATCAGGATTGTCAAAATCGGGATGATCAGCAGCAGCGTTTCGAGCCCATGCGATGCGCCGAATGCGGTGAGTGAAAACGGCAGCCCGAGCCGGCTGTTGAGCGGAGCCAGCACACCGAGCAGCACCGGGAGGCCCCCGGACTTGTAGACCTGGCGCGCATCCGGCGCCAACTCGAACTCAGGATCGTTGGGAGAGGGAAACTCACCGGGCTGAAAGAACAGCACCGGATCACCCGCACTGTCGAACCCGGGCCGCGGGTTCTGGATCGCCGCGTGCGTGAGCAGGCTGACGAGGGCCGGGTGCAGGTCAGCGCGGATGACGAGCGCGGCCGTGGTGGACAACAGTGTAATGTCCGCAGACGGGATCAGCGGATCGAACTCGACTCCGCCCCGACGCAGCACGACCCTGCTGAGTGCCGGAAAACGGTTCGTGTAGGCAGCAGCTTCCGGCTCGAAATTCATCAGTCGAATGTTCGAAACCCGCAGCAGTTTCTGCACCTTCTCGCTGTCGGCCGGTAGGATGAACAGCGCCGCATCCGCTTCGCCGTTGAGCAACGGTGCCGCGTCCTCCGGCAGATCCTCCCGGATCAGCGTCGAGTTCTTCTCATCGACACCGTTGGCCTTGAGGAGCTGGCGGACCACGCGCAAAGCGCCGCTCCCGCGCGTACCGACCAGGATCCTGTGCCCCTCCAGCTCGCGCAGGCTGTCTATGGGTAGCGATCCGCGCGTGAAGACCCAGACAGGCTCGTAGAACATCCGCCCGACGGAGCGGAGCTTGCCCAGCTCCCGCTCGTGCCAGTCGCGTGCCCGTTCGCTGGCGAGCCGGCCCTGCAGGCTGCCCACCAAGGCCCCCTTCACGAACCCGGCCTGGAGGCCGGAGTCCTTGTCGAGAAGCGCTTTCAGTGTCGCAAAGCCTTCCGAGGTCTGCCGCAGCTCGAGTTTCACGCCGTGGCGTGCCAGCTCCTGACGGTAGCCTTCCGCGAGCCGGTGATAGACCCCCGCGGAGCCGCCCGTGGCGAGGACGATGCGACCTTCGGGGATCGGTTCCACCACCCGCATGACGGCCAGGACAGCGCCTAACATTGCGGTCAAAGCCAAAAGAACTGCGACGGACCAGCGGGCTAGTTGCAGAACCATGACGTCCCCCCGAGACTGCATGCGCGGGCTGCGGACCATTTCGGCTGATGATCTTCAGAGCACACCGCGGGCGCCGAATATAGCTCAGCACACGACGCCTGCCACCAGTGCTGTTCGGCCGTCCGACTTATCCGCGATTGTTCACGCCACGCGCCTCGGACCATGCTACTTTCGTCGGAGTACCAACGGCGGTCGGTGATATCGGATGGTGACGCTGTTGCTCCTTCGCCATGGCAAGTCGTCCTGGGATGATCCCGATCTCAATGATCATGATCGCCCGCTTGGCGAGCGTGGCAGATGTGCAGCAGCGTCGATGGGCGCCTACATCGCCAACCATGCGCTGACGCCCGACCTGATCCTGTGCTCGAGCGCGCTACGCGCCCGCGAGACGCTGGACGGCCTCCTGCCGAAGCTCGCCCCACTTGTGCCGGAAGTCGTTATCGAGCCTGCGCTTTATCTCGCTACGGCAACCGGCATGATGGAGATCATCCACGGGGTGGCGGCCAGCACTCGGCGTCTCCTGCTGCTCGCCCACAACCCCGGTCTGCACGGACTTGCCCTTGATCTGACAGGCAGCGGCCTGCGCCGCGACATCGCGTCCATGGCCGTAAAATTTCCGACCTGCGCCCTTGTAGTGCTCTCGTTCGAGACCGACAACTGGCGCGACGTCCTGCCCGCCGCGGGGCGCCTCGACCGGTTCGTCGTGCCACGCAGCCTCGCTTGACGTGCTCGGCCCGCGTCACCTACACGTTCACCATGCTCGTGCTCATCGATAACTACGACAGCTTTACCTACAATCTCGTCCACTTCCTGGGTGAGCTCGGTGCGGCTTGCGAGGTCCACCGGAACGACAGGATCTCGGTCGACGAGGTGCTGCGGTCGAAGCCGAAGGCCATCGTGCTTTCACCGGGCCCGTGCACGCCAAACGAAGCCGGCATTTGCCTCGACCTGATCGCGGCTGCCGCCGAAGCCAGCGTGCCGGTCCTCGGTGTCTGCCTCGGACATCAGGCCGTTGGTCAGGCTTTCGGCGCAAGGGTCGTACGTTCGCCGCTGCCGATGCACGGCAAGCTGTCCCAGCTCCGCCATACCGGTAAGGGCGTGTTCGAGGGCCTGCCGAAGCGGTTCGAGGTGACCCGCTATCACTCGCTCATGCTGGAGCGCACGGACCTGCCGTCCTGCCTCGAGGTCACCGCTGAAACCAGCGACGGTATCATCATGGGCCTGCAGCACACGTCACATCCCATTCATGGTGTGCAGTTCCACCCCGAAAGCATCGCCTCGGAATGCGGGCACCATCTGCTCGCCAACTTTCTGAAGATCGCCGGCTTCGATCCGCGATGGCGCAACACGTGCTCATCACCGAAGGCCGCCTGAACTTTCTGAAAGCTTGACAGCCAGAGTGCACGACATGTCCGAGAACGAACTGAGGCGGTTGATCCACAAGGTCGCAACCGGAGCTACGCTCACCTCCGCGGAGATCCGCTCAGCGCTGGAGACCATGACGGCGGGGCTCGCCTCCCCCGCCCAGATGGGCGCCTTTCTGATGGCGCTGCGCGTGCGTGGCGAAACCGTCGACGAGATTACGGGGGCCGCCGAGCTGATGCGCTCGAAGATGACGCCCGTCGAAGCGCCGCCCGGCACCGTCGACATCGTCGGTACGGGTGGAGACGGTCACGGCACCTATAATGTCTCCACCTGCGCTTCGCTGGTCGCCGCAGGTGCCGGTGTGCGCATCGGCAAGCACGGCAATCGCGCCGTCTCGTCGGTTTCGGGCGCCTCGGACGTCCTGGCGGCGCTCGGCGTCAAGCTCGACGTCGCGCCGCCCGTCATCACGGACTGCATCATGAAGGCCGGAGTCGGCTTCATGTGGGCGCCGATGCACCATGCTGCCATGAAGCACTGGGCCCCGGTCCGGGCCGAGCTCGGCATCCGCAATATCTTCAATCTGCTGGGGCCGATCTCGAATCCTGCCGGCGT
>JAEVZQ010000241.1 GCA_023392135.1 Pseudomonadota bacterium
CGCAGGATATTGCGCTTGAGGCCGTAATCGATCGCAACGACGTGGAATTCAGGGTTGGTTTGGCGCGGATAGCCCTTGCCCCACACCCAGCGCATCTCGTCCCAGGCGTAGCTCTGCCCCGCCGTCACTTCCGGCACCAGATCGAGCCCGACCAGCCCCGGCCAGGCACGCGCCTCCGCTTTCAACTTCTCGATCGCGAACTCGCCCGATGGCTCGTGCGCAATGACACCGTTCGGAGTGCCGCCGGAGCGGATACGGGCCGTCAGCGCCCGTGTGTCGACGCCGGTGATCGCGACGATCCCGCGCGCTTTCAGCCAAGCGTCGAGATCCTCCGCCGCCCGGTAATTCGAGGGTGCGGTGACGTCGGCGCGCAAGACGCAGCCGCGTACGCCCGAACGCATGGCGAGGTTGGAGGTTTCGCTATCCTCAGGGTTGGTGCCGACGTTGCCTATGTGAGGAAATGTGAAGGTGATGATCTGCCCGGCATAGCTCGGATCGGTCAGGATCTCCTGATAGCCGGTCATCGAGGTGTTGAAGCATACTTCGCCAACTGCGGAACCGACCGCGCCCAGTCCGCGTCCGCTGATCACCGTACCATCGGCCAGCACAAGGCGCGCCGTCAGAGGTGTCTCGGCCCAAGGCGCGGGCGCGTGTTGTCTGGTGCCGAGGCCATTCTGGTCGGTCGAGGGCGTCATGGGGCTGCTCCGGGAGCTGCGGGGTGCCAAGCGGACGGGCCGCCGGGCGGACCGTTACATTGCACCGCAATATGAATCTGAGACCGGCAACCTATTTGAGGTCCCCGGCAGCGTCAATCAATGGTCGCGAGACTTGCGACAAGCCCCGACCGGGCGTACATGACGCGCCAATTCGAAGGAGACGCCATGCGCGACCAGCTCAGCCAATCCATCAAGGACGCCATGAAATCGGGCGACAAGCGCCGGCTGGCGACCTTGCGCCTCATCTCGGCAGCGATCAAGGACCGCGATATCGCAGCCCAGATGGACAGTGCCGGGCAGCCCGGCAGCCGCGACAAAATCTCCGAAGCGGAAGAGCTTCAGCTCCTCCAGAAGATGGTGAAGCAGCGGCGGGAATCGGCCGAGACCTACCGGCAGGCCGGCCGCCAGGATCTCGCTGATCAAGAGATGGCCGAGATCGCCATCATAGAGGAGTTCCTACCCAAGCAGCTCGACGATCTGGAGACCCGCGGCGCCGTCGGCGAGGTCGTGCGCGAGCTCGGTTGCGCCGGCCTCAAGGATATGGGCCGGGCGATGGCAACACTAAAAGAGCGCTACAGCGGGCGCATGGATTTCGCCAAGGCCAGCGGTATGGTGAAGGAGCTTTTGAAGTAGCAGGCCCGGTGGTGCCGTGCACACGCCGGCATATGCATGCCTGTGGATAGCGGTGGCAAATTGTGCGGCAAGGGCTTGGCACGGCGGCAATATCCGACCGAATCGCCTAACAGAGGTGCATCGCAATGCTGGTTTCGGGTTCCGATGCGCTTTCCGCCCGCCTTCCTTGATGAGATTCGCGCCCGGCTGCCGGTCAGCCAGGTCGTGTCCCGCAAGGTGGCGCTCAAGCGCAAGGGACGCGAGCATGCAGGCCTCTCGCCCTTCAAGACAGAGAAGACGCCCTCCTTTTTCGTCAACGACCAGAAGGGCTTCTATCACTGCTTCGCATCCGGCGAGCACGGCGACATCTTCACGTTCCTGATGAAGACCGAGGGGCTGTCGTTCCCGGAAGCGGTCGAGCGGCTGGCAGCCGAGGCCGGTGTGCCGATGCCGCGCCTCGCGGATGCGGATACCCGCCGCGAGGACCAGCGGACACGGCTGCTCGCGGTGCTCGAGGCATCGCTGGCGTTTTTCGATGCCCAGCTCCGCGGGAGCACAGGAGCGGAAGCCCGCCGCTACCTGGAACGGCGGGGCCTTTCACGAGAGACGATCGCACGCTTCAGGCTGGGATATGCACCGCCCGGCCGCGCCATTCTGAAGGACCACCTTTCCGGCCTGGGATTTACGCCCGAGGAAATGACGTTGTCCGGAATGGTGGTCGCCGGCGATGACATCCCGGTCTCCTACGACCGGTTCCGGCATCGGGTGATGTTCCCCATCACCGATCTGAGGGGGCGAGTGATAGCCTTCGGGGGGCGCGCACTCGACCCTGACGCTCCAGCCAAGTACCTGAATTCTCCCGAGACGCCTCTCTTCCACAAAGGCGCTATTCTCTTCAATGCGAACCAGGCCCGTGCAGCTGCTCATGACCGCGACGAGGTCGTCGTGGTCGAGGGCTACATGGATGTGATCGCCATGAGCCAAGCGGGGTTCGAGCAGACGGTTGCTCCGCTCGGGACCGCGTTGACGGAAGACCAGCTCCGCCTGCTCTGGCGCATGGCCCCCGAGCCGATCCTTTGCTTCGACGGGGACGCGGCCGGCCGCCGGGCTGCCTATCGGGCGATCGATGTTGCGCTCGGTCACCTGCAACCGGGCCGCAGCCTGCGCTTTGCTTTCCTGCCCGACGGCTCCGATCCGGATGATCTCGTGCGCCAGCAGGGCACCGAGGCAATGCGGCGCGTGATCGATAAGGCCATGCCGCTCGTTGAGGTGCTTTGGGAGCGCGAGTGGAAGTCGGGCCAGTGGTCCACTCCCGAGCGCCGGGC
>JAEVZQ010000269.1 GCA_023392135.1 Pseudomonadota bacterium
TGCGATATGCTGGTGATCGCCGGCTGCACCACAAGCGGATGCGTCAGAGCGAGCGCAGTCGACGCGATCCAGCATGGATTTCCGCCATTTGTCGTGCGCGATTGCGTGGCTGACAGGTCGGCCGAGCAGCACGAGAGCAATCTGATCGATATCGAGAGCAAGTACGGCGAGGTCACGCGCCTGGCCGACATGCTCGACTTACTGCAGTCCTTGAAGACTTCCCCGACGGCAGCCTGACCCGGGGAACGAAACCCCGGGACAAGCGCGCAAGCGGGCCTCAGAAAGAGCAGGCCAGAAGGTTCGTGGCGCTCGACTTGTCGTGCTGGGGCGGGGCATCCTCGACATTGAGGACTTTCACGACGCCATCGTCGACGATCATCGAGTAGCGCTTGGAGCGGACGCCAAGGCCGCGGGAAGAGAGGTCGATCTCGAGCCCGGTTTTCCGGGCGAAATCGGCGCTGCCGTCAGCGAGCATCGTGATCTTGCCCTCGGCGCCGGAGTCGCTGGCCCACTGCGTCAGGACGAAGATGTCGTTCACCGAAGTGCAGGCGATCATGTCGATGCCCTTGTTCTGGAACTCGGGCGCGTTGGCGACGAAGCCCGGCATATGCTGCTTGTGGCAGGTCGGCGTATAGGCGCCGGGAACGGCGAACAGCGCCACCTTCTTGCCGCCGAACACTTCATTGGTGGTCATCTGCTTCGGACCTTCGGGGCCCATCACTGTGAAAGTGGCTTCGGGCAGCCGATCGCCCACGTTGATTGTCATGATGCTCTCCGGGAGTTTTTCAGTCTGCGTACCTGCAGCAGGTACTGGTCGGACCCTATACGCAGTCTCGCGCAGCTCAAAGAGCGGTTTTGCCGGAAGCGGTGAGCTTACTCGAGCGTCCACAGGGCTTCGGACTGGCCCGCTCCGGAGATCATCGTGATCCGCAAAGTCTTTCCGCGCAACGCGTCAGGCTCGGCCCCCTGCGTCAAATCGGCCACGAAGCGGACCGTGTCGCCGTTGGTCGTTGTCTTGACGGGTAGCGGGACATAGCCACCCTCCGGGGCTTCGATGATTATGTCCGCGGACTTTGCGGCATTCGGAAAGCGGGCTTCGAGGACGAGCTTGGGCCGATCGCCATCGAGATGAGCGTCCTTCGAAATCAGCTCGGGGTCGTCCGGCTGCCGCTCGCCAGAGCTGCGGGGCACTGCCGAGAGCGCGGCGCTGATCCCGGGATGGGCGGGAACCGTCGCGCCTGCAGGGACCTGGAGCTTCAATTGTGCTTCGGCGGGCACGCAGATCTCGTGGCAGATCCCGTAGAGCAGTGACAGGTGCAACTCGACAGGTTTCAAACCATCCTTGCGCCGGAGCTCGACCGGAAAAATGACGGAGCCGGAATAGCCGAGCGCATCGCCCAACGCATCCTTGAACCGGCTTGGTGCCGGGTAGAGCACCTTCGCAGAAGCAAGGTTGGTCGACTGCGACCAATCGAACTGCGGCGGGAGGCCACCCGAATCTCCCGGTGAGCGCCAATAGGTCTTCCAGCCCGGCGCCAACCGCACCTCGATGCCGGCGACGAGCCTCGGCGCGCTGCTTCCGGCCAACGCGGCGCTCCCTACGATCAGGCGCGCCTTGCCGCCGTGCGCCTCAGCCCAATCGGAAGCCAGCGGATCTGCCGCCGCAGGTGCCGGCACCGCGACCAGTACTGCCAGCGCCGACACCATGAGATGCGCCATGCCCACGGTCGACAAATCCAAGCTCCTCTTGCCTGCTCTACACCGCTGCCTATGTACCCGGGGTTGATGCTTCGGCAAGTCACGATCAGTTGGGCTTAAAGAGCGGAATATGACCCCGAGCGCATTTCGCAGCTTCACGGTGAAGACACCTGAGGCTAGACTCCTAGCATGACAGTGAAACGGCGGTCACGACAATTGGCTGGCAGCAGCTATCTCGAAGGACAGTTGCTCATTGCGATGCCCGCAATGGCCGACAAGCGGTTCGCTCGCTCGGTCATCTACATGTGCGCTCACTCCGACGAGGGCGCCATGGGGCTCATCATCAACCAGCGGGCGCCGAACCTCAACTTCCCCGATCTCCTCGAAAGACTACAGATCCTGGACGAGGATGCCGAAATTTCCGTGCCGTCCGACATGATGGACATGGCCGTTCATCTGGGCGGTCCGGTCGAGCCTGAGCGCGGATTTGTTCTGCACAGCTCGGACTATTTCACGCCCTCCTCGACGCTGCCGATCGACGACGACGTGTGTCTCACCGCAACTATCGATATCCTGAAAGCGCTGGCTGCCGGCGAAGGTCCGGACCGGGCGATCCTCGCCCTCGGGTATGCCGGATGGGCACCCGGTCAGCTCGAGAGCGAGATCCACGCCAACGGCTGGCTGAGCTGCCAGGCGGACCTGGAGCTCCTCTTCGACCTCGATGTGGAGGACAAGTACGAGCGGGCGCTCTACAAGCTCGGGATAGATCCCATCCATCTCGTGAACGCTGCCGGTCACGCCTGATCGCGAGCGTCAACGCCAGATCGAGTGACCCTGAAAGCAAAAAGGCCAGACCGGTGGGTCTGGCCTTTTTGTCAGCTCGGCGTCGGTTCATTCGGTGCAAGGCACTGTGATGGTCATGCCGACGTTGGCGAAGTAGCGCTTGCACTCGAGCTTCACCGGCTCGGCGTTATTCGCCGGGCGTGCCTCGGCCGCGGTAGCGACGGCGGCCGTCTTGAGCGGCTCGAGCTGGGCTGAAGGTGCCTCGGGCTTTTTCTCTGGCAAGGGAATCGCTGCGAGCTCCGCCGCCCTGGCGGCTTCGAGCTTCTGCTCCTCAGCGGCTGCGAGCTCGGCCGCAGCTTTCCGCTTGGCTGCTGCAGCTGCGGCCAGGGCAGCGGCGCGCTTTCTCTCGGCGCGGGCGGCTGCAGCCTCTGCGGCTGCCTCTCTGCGCCGAGCTGCCTCGATGGCTCTGGCCCGACGCATAGCTTCCAGCCGGCGATACTCGTACCTGTGAGCGTGATGATGGTGGTGGCGGTGGCCGCCGCCGGCATTGAAGCTGCCGATCGGAAATCCGAAGTGGATGCGCATTCCGGCCTGAGCGCTGGGCGCCGAGAGTGATACGCCTGCCAGGACGATGGTTGCGAGGGCGACGGCCTTGGTGTTCGAGAGCTTCAGGTTCATGACGGTCCCGGTGTCTTTCT
>JAEVZQ010000292.1 GCA_023392135.1 Pseudomonadota bacterium
GATGTGGTCAGGTCCGATGAGGGCCCGCGCGTTCTCCACCAGGCGCGTGTCGATCCAGTCGTCGGCATCGACGAACACCAGCAGCCCGCCGCTGCGCGCCATGACCAGCTCGTTGATCGCGTGAACCTTCCGGCCCCTGTCGAGATTGTCCAAGCGCTGCGGTTCCGCTGGCCAATTCGCCTCGAGAAATTCGATACGCGTGTCGTCGGGAATGTCGCCAGGCCGGTCGTGGCTAGCGATGACAATGCGGAAGTCCTGATCCGATTGGGCCAGAATAGAATCGAGTGTCAGTCGAAACAGGCACTCGATCAGCGCCCAGTTCCTCGCGCCGATGCGCGGTAACAGCGGTATGCCGAATGTGAACGGAATTATCGAGGACAGGATGACACTCCTTTCAAATCCGACCGAGGGGCACGGACTGGGAATGGCCAGTCAGACCGTCCGGTTCCCGTTTGCGTGGCCAGCGTGGAACCTGCGCGTAGCAGCCATGTTCACCGGGCGTGCGAGGTTCCGAGCGAGAGAGGAAGAGACCGGATGCGCGCCCTGCCAGGAAAGCCCGATTGCTGCTGGACCGTCGTTGCGCCTGAGACGAGCTATCCCCGGGGCGAGGGCGAGCGCGCCCTCGACGTCGCCGTTATCGGCGGCGGCATCGTGGGGCTGACGACTGCGCTGCAGATCGCCAGGGCCGGGCGCTCCGTCGCGGTCATCGAGGCACTGCAGGTGGGCAGGCAGGTCACGGGGCGCTCGACTGCCAAGATCACCACGCAGCACCGGCTCATCTACGATCATCTGATCCGGACGGTAGGTCGCGAGAAGGCGCAGCTCTATGCCGACGCCAACCGGGGCGGCGCAGAGTTCATCGAAAGCTGCATCGACGAATTCGGCATCGCCTGCGATTTCGAACGGCGCGCGGCCATTGCGTGGATCGATGCCGACAAGGAGGGCCTCGCCGACATCGAGGCGGAAGCTGAAGCCGCACTCGGTCTCGGTCTGCCCGCCGACGTTCTCGATCGTGCACCCCTGCCGTTTGCCACCGGCGGCGGGCTGCGCTTCACCGACCAGGCACAATTCAATCCGGCGCTCTACTGCATCGGACTGGCCGCAGCGGTGGCCCGTTCCGGTGGGCAGGTGTTCGAGCAGTCCCGCGTCACCGCAATCGAACGCGACGGCCATTGGCGCATTCGCACGGAGGCTGGCGAGATCCGGGCGGAGAGCGTGTTCCAGGCGACGAACCTGCCGATCGCGGGGGAGGTGGACTTCAGTCATCACACGCAGGCGCGCTGCCATACGGCTGCAGCGTTCCGCGTTACTGACGAGCATGCGCCGGAGGGCATGTTCATATCGGTCGGCCATCCGTCTCATTCCATCCGCGTCGGCCGGGACAACGACGGGCTCCTGCTGATCGTGCTCGGGCCGCACTTCATCACCGGCCAGGACGGCAACGTGGCGCGCCGCTTTCTCGAGCTGGAGGATTGGACACGCGAAAGATTCAAAGTCGGAGACATGGTCTGGCGCTGGGCGAACGAGGATTACGACACCGCGGATCGCCTTCCGTACGTCGGTGCTCCGTCAGTGAGGGAGCGAGGACTCTATATCGCCACCGGGTTCAACGCGTGGGGAATTACGAATGGAACGGCGGCCGGGCTTCTCGTCGCCGACCAGGTTCTGGGCAGGGAAAACGCGGTCGCGGCACTTTACGACCCGACGAGGCCTTTCCCGAAGAGCTTCCATAAGGGCGGAAAAACCCAGAGCAAGGCTGCTGACGTCAGCAGCATTCCGCCGGGCGAGGGCGGCATCGTCCAGTTCGGCGATGAGCCATTCGCCGTTCACAAGACCATGAGCGGGATCGTGCATGTCCTCTCGGCGTCCTGCACCCATCAGGGGTGCACCGTCACCTGGAACAACGCGGACAAGACCTGGGATTGCCCGTGCCACGGCTCGATCTTCTCGGCGGAGGGCTCGGTGATCCACGGCCCTGCGGTGGAGCCGCTGTCCTCCCGCAAGCTGCCGTGAGGCGCTGGTCTGGCGACCCAATTCGAGAGCTTACTCCGCTGCTTCCCGTACGTGCCGAGCGTCGTAGGCGTCTCGGGCGCTGGAGACGCGGGCATGGTTGGCGATCGCCCATTGCCCGAGGGCGCGCAGCGGTACAAGCAGATCCCGACCCAGGTCCGTCAGCTCATACTCCACCTTTGGCGGGATCGTCGGATAGACGGTACGCGTCACATAGCCATCGCGCTCCAGGCCGCGCAGTGTCACGGTCAGCATCTTCTGCGAAATGCCGTCAACCGAGCGCTTGATCACACTGAAGCGCTTCTTGCCGGCGCCCAGCAGCACGATGATCAGCACGCTCCACTTGTCGCCTACGAGCGAGATCACGTCGTTGACCAGGTGACATTGGCCGGGAACGTAGCTCTCACTGGGTTCCATATCGGTGCCTCGGTCGCGAAAAAGTGCCTCCTTGCGCAAGAAAGCACAGTCTCGCATGTAGAGCCAGTAACTTTTCTATACGGAGGCTCCCATGAACACTGTTGCTGTCCTGGTCGGCTCGCTGCGCCGCGATTCCATCAATCGCAAGTTTGCCGAAAGCCTGGGCAAGCTCGCAGCCGGACGGCTGCAGTTCCGGTTCGTCGAAATCGGAGACCTGCCGCTCTACAACGACGACCTTTGGGCCAATCCGCCCGAATCCGTGCTGCGCATGAAGCGAGAGGTGGAGGCGGCCGATGCCGTCCTGTTCGTCACGCCGGAGTACAACCGCTACTTCTCGCCCGCTATCAAGAACGCCATCGACTGGGGCACGCGTCCATGGGGCGAGAACTCCTGGGCGGGCAAGCCTGCCGCGGTGATCGGCGCAACGCCCGGTGCAACGGGAGCCTCGGCCGGCCAGAACTCTCTCAAGGCCCTGCTCACCGTGGTCGACACCATCCTCATGGGTCAGCCGGAGGTCTATTTCACCTACAAGCCGGAGCTGTTCGACGAGAGCAACAACGTGGTCGACGGCCCGACAAAGGAGTTTCTCGACACCTGGGTCGACCGGTTTTCCGCCTGGATCGAGCAGATGGGACAAGGTCGCGTCCAGGCAAAGGCCGCCTGACCCAGGCTGGCCGGCGTTCGAGGTTGCAAATTCGCGCAGCCTCTTTCTCTTCTGGTGAAAAGGAGATCATCGGGGCCTCAACCCCGATCTGCTCCCGGGCAGAGCTGGAATGCACGGGCGAAAGCGGCGTCGCTCGATGGGAATTGGCCGACGAGGGTGCCACCGGGTGCGTGAGCGTTCATGTAGCTCTCTGTCATGGTCTCCTCGAACCCATCGAGCACGCGCAGCGCCGTGTACTCGACAGCGTCTTTCGCGACGTGCCGGATCAGCATGGTCTTCGTACCGCCATAGCTCGCCATCAGCACGCGGCAGGCGCTCGGCTCGGCAGGTTCGGGCTCTGGTTCGGGCGGGCGCACGGCGCGGGCCGGGCGGGGTGGTATGAGGGCCGCGACTCCGGCCTGGGCCGTTGTCTTCTGCCAGGATGGGCGACCCTGGGCAGTGGCTGGCGTTCCGTTGCCATTTGCGGCGATCTGATCGCCTCTGCAGAACCCGTTGCGAAAGCGCTCGGCGGTAAGCTCGATCGAGCGGCCGTAGGCCCGGTCCGCAGCCCACTTGCCGGCCAGATCCTGAAAGGTCACAGGCCGCTTTCTCGAAAGCGGTGCGGTCCAGGAGAGGATGTCATCCTGCTTTGCCCGCGTCCGCTGGGCAACCGGCTCCGGGATGCGCTCGCCGGAGTAGACGACCAGGTGCTCGAGCTGGGCCCTGACGCCGGTCGCAACATCGGGGAAGCTGTTGCCGGGCACGCCGCCGCCGGTGGCGCCGATACCGGCGAAGTTGTTCTGGTTCGGATCGACGTCGCCGCGCTTACCGTTGCCGCGGCGATAGGTGAGGTAGTTGGTCTCGATCAGCATCTGGAAGAACGCGTAATCCCAGCGCACTCCCAATGCCTCGCCATAGCGCTTGTACCAGGCGGCGATGTCTTTGTACCTCGGGTCGAGATCGGTGTTCCGGGCCCGCAGGAAGGCCATCAGCCGCTCCGGCGTCACGCAGGCCGGTACGGGATTGGCGGCACTCGTGCGGATGGCGGGGGCGGCGAGGACAGGCGCTGTGGCCGCGGCCATCCCCACCAGAACGCATGCGAGGAGGGCTGCAGCGCGCGCCCAGCTCCGGACCGCGTGGCGGTTGGCTCGCACGTGCATCAGCCTTCCGGACACAGCTCGAAAGCCCGGTCGAGCGCGCTCAGCTAATTGGCAAATTCGCCGATGGGCTTTCCACCCTTGGCATAGGCCGCAATATAGGCCTCCGTCTCGCGCTTCTCGCGGCCCTCGTTGACGTCGAGCACGGTGTAGTTCACCAGACCTTCGCTCGCGGCCTTGATGATGACCGACTTCTGGCCGCCGTAGCTGGCCGTCCAGACACGACACTTCGCGGCGGCGCTCCCCTTCGCGGCTGCGGCCGCGGCTGTGCCCGCTGATGCCGTCTGCAATTTTGCTGTTGCATCGGTGTCGGGAGTACCGCTCTGCCAGGACTCGGAGATGGCGGTGTTCCGGTCCGAGGTGGCCGGCACCCCGGCGGTCCTGGTTGCAATCGACGTTGCGCCGAGGCCCGACCGTGTCGCGCCTTCCTCGCGGGCCTTTTCGACGGCGCGGCGGGCCAGCTCAGTTCCTGAAACCTTTGGCCTTTCCGTCGCCGAGGTGGATGCCAACGGCATCGCACCGCCGCGCCCGCGGCGTGCCTCGGCCACGAGCTCGGGCCGTGGGTCGGGCCGGTTGCATGCATCATCGAAATAGGCCTGCGCAATGATGCCGATCTTGCGTGCGTAGCCACGGTCGCCGGGGGACCACTCCCGCGCCAGGTCGGTGAAGGTCACGGGCCGGTTGAGCTTCCGTTGAAAGCTCGCGAGAATACCCCACTCCTGGACCTTGCGGGTCCGGTCGGCCACGGGATCGTCGATGTGATCGCCCGCATAGAGCAGCAGATGCTGCATATGCGCCTTCACACCAGTGGAAACATCCGGGAAGGCCTCACCGTGCTGGCCACGACCGGCAGCACCCAGTCCGGCAAAGTTGTTCTGGGACGGGCGCACGTTGCCCGGTTGACCGTTGCCGCGCGAGAAAGAGAGGTTTCCGGTTTCGAGCAGCATCTGGAAGAAAGCATAGTCCCAGCGGACGCCCAGCACCTCCCCGTGCCGCATGTATTCCGTCGCGACCGCATCGAAGCGAGGGCTCAGCGAAGCATTACGCTGTCTGACGAAGTCCATCAGCCGGCCCGGAGTGGCGCAGGCGGCAACCTGATTACCGGGCCCCGTCTTGATGGCGGGCAAAGATTGCGCCATGGCGGGCAATGCCATCCACGTCAGCAGCAATAGTGAGGCAGCGGCTCGGCACTTCATGAGACGACAACACTCCGAACACGTCACATTGCGACCCGCACACGGGTTCGCTCTATCTCCATAGTCATTATGGCGATCAACCTTAAGGTCCGGTTGACGCCAGTGCACTAGTGACCCGATCGAGAAGTTCATCACCATATGCAGCGGGCTCTCGAATGAACTTTGCGATCGAAAGGACACTAGCAAGTCTATGATTCTAGTGTGGTTCAGATTCCGAAGTCCGCCTACGACACCTGCCGCAAAGAAGTGGCGGACTTCGAAACAACCACACTAGTGAGACTTGGTAGGTTCACGAACTTTCGGGCGCAAGTTGGGGCGCCCGGGGGTGGAATTGTGGCCTTGACGGCAC
>JAEVZQ010000302.1 GCA_023392135.1 Pseudomonadota bacterium
GCGGAGATCGGCATCGCCACCGGCAAAATGCACGCACGCGGGCCCGGTGGTGTCGAGCAGCTCACCAGCTTCAAATACGTCGTGCGCGGCGCCGGCCAGGTGAGGCCGGCATGAGGCCGGCTTTTCGGAGCACCATGGAGCGGCCTGGCGTGGCACTCCCTTTACCTCTCGTGTGTGGAGAGATCCCGCCGGGGAGAGGCAGATCGGGCGTGCGTTTGGCGCGTGTCAATCCAATCCGGAAAGTCTCCTTTGCTCTGATCGCGAGGCGCTGAGGGATGCGCAGGAGCGCTCCGGTTCGGTTCGGCTCGGTCAGGGTCAGAACTCCGCTCGTCTCGCCCGGTCAACGGGTCGGCATCATGGGTGGCACTTTCAACCCACCCCATGCCGGCCACGTCCTCATCAGCCACATGGCACTGACGCGCCTCCGCCTCGACCAGCTCTGGTGGGTCGTGACGCCCGGCAATCCGCTCAAGGAGACCGGGGAACTGCCGCCACTGGAAGAGCGCATGGCCGCCTGTCGCGCCATGACCGCGGATCCGCGCATCAAGATCACAGGTTTCGAGGAGCAGCTCGGAACGCCTTATACGGCCGCGACCCTGGCCTTTCTGGTGAGGCGCTTTCCGTTCGTCCGATTCGTCTGGGTGATGGGCGCCGATAATCTGGCGGGCTTCCATCGCTGGCAGCACTGGCGCGAGATCATGCACCTGATGCCGATTGCTGTGGTCGACCGGCCGGGCTGGCGTCATCGGGCAATGGCTTCGAAGACCGCTCACGCGTTCCGGAACGCTTATGTGCCGGAGACCCATGCCGTCGATCTGCCCGACTTGACGCCGCCGGCGTGGACCCTGCTGACCGGGCCCTTGTCACCCCTGTCATCGACAGCCATCCGCGCCATGCGCCGGGCCAGCGCGACCAGCCGGCAACGGTATGTGGCCAACTCGCAACCGTTTGGTGGTTAGGGTTGAAAATCCGTATCGAAACCACTTACTGTAGAGGCGGCCGCCTTGGAGGGGCCGCCACACGGCTGTTGCCAAGAGCACATGAAAGTGGACGTGGTCCGGGCAGCAACCCCAACGGGACTTGATGGCGAAAGGAAACCCACTACACGATGCAAGCCGCTTTTGAGGGCGCCCGCCGCGGCGCGCCTCCAGCCGAACTCGTCTCCGAAGAAATGGGTTCGGAAGCCCTCCTCACCCACGTCGCGCACTGGCTCGACGAGGCCAAGGCCGAGGACGTGGTCACGATCGATCTCCGGGGCAAATCGTCGATCGGCGACTATATGGTGGTCGCGACGGGCCGGTCGGATCGACACGTCGGGGCCATAGCCGATCAGATCCAGCGCAAACTCAAGGAGCAGGGCTTCGGCCGTGTCCGCGTCGAGGGCACGGAAGCCTGCGACTGGGTGCTGATCGACGCGATCGACGTGATCGTCCACGTCTTCCGTCCAGAGGTACGCGAGTTCTACAATCTGGAGAAGATGTGGTCGTCAGAACGCCCGGCGGACAGCGCCCAGCACTGACCGCCCGAGCGCGTCTGACCTGAAGGCCGCGGGGCCGGTCCCGCGAAGGGGCTGGCCATGCGCATCATCATCGCAGGCGTCGGACGTCTCAAGGACGGCCCCGAGCGCCAGCTTGTCCAGCGCTATCGCGACAGGCTGGTGGCGAGCGGACGTGCGCTTGGCTGGGGACCTGTCGACGTCATCGAAATTGCCGAAAGCCGGGCCCCGGACGTCGCTGTCCGTAAGTCGGATGAAGCAGCGCGTCTGCTTGCGAAAGTCGGCGACTCGGGAGCAAGGATTGCTCTCGATGAGAACGGCCGCGAGCTCACCAGCGACGGATTTGCTGCCTATCTGCGCAAACAGCGCGAATCGGGTGCCCGCTCACTCGCCTTCCTGATCGGCGGCCCTGACGGGCACGGGGCCGACGTGCTGACGTCAACGGATTTCAAGCTGTCGTTCGGGAAGCTGACGCTGCCGCATATGCTCGTCCGCGTTTTACTCGTCGAGCAGCTCTATCGCGCTGCCACCATATTGTCGGGACACCCCTATCATCGGAGCTGACCGCAGGCGCTCACGTCCACCGCCCACATTATGCATACTGTCCGCGAACGGCATCATCCTCGCGGAGGCGAGGATCTGCGATGCGCTTCAGCGATTGAGCCGAAGGGAGAAGCATGGGCCGGTGCCGCGGGTCAGCGTGTTTTTCGATTCGAGAAACCGCGTTCGGGCGCTCACCTGACACCGTGCCGACTCCGTTTTGACGTGCATCGCGGATTCCGCCTGCGCGGGAGCGACAGTGTGGTCGGCGCTGATTACCACCGCGCCGGCCGTTTCTCTGCGAATGAGGCGAGGCCTTCACCGGCTTCATCGGACTGGCGTTTCAACGCATGGCTCACGACCAGAGCGGCCATGGTGTCGGCGTCGACCTTGCCCGATGAATGCTCGAGCGCGAGCGCCTTGGTCTCGGCCATGGCTTCGGGACCATTGGCGAGCAGAGCTTCGACAATACGTTCGCCCGCGGCCTCGAGATCGGCGGCCGGGACGACCTCGTGCACGAGCCCTATCCGCCGCGCTTCCTCAGCTGTGAAGCGTTCGGCTGTCAGCGCGTAGCGGCGGATCTGGCGCGCACCGATGGCATCCGCGAGCTGCGGAATGATGATTGCCGCCGTCAGGCCCCAGCGGACCTCGGAGATGGCGAATTTCGCGTCCTCGGCCGCGATGACGACGTCGCACGCTGCAATCAGGCCGGTGCCGCCGCCGACGCAGTAACCCTGGACCAGGGCAACGGTCGGCACCGGCAACCTGTTGAGCCGGTCCACGGCTTCGGCTGTCCTGCGCGATGCGTGCTCGTTCTCCTCGGGCGAGCCCGCCCGTACGGCATTGAGCCAGGTCAGATCGGCCCCGGCCTGGAAATGGCGGCCGTTGCCGCTGATGACCACCGCGCGAACGCTGGTATCAACTGCCAGCGCGTCCATCGCCTCGTGCAGGCCCTCGATCATGGCGCCGTCGTAGGCGTTGTTCACCTCGGGACGGTTGAGCGCCACGCGGGCGACGCCGTTCTCATCGACGCTCCAGAGGACGGGATCGGACATTTTCATCTCCACCCCTGAGTAGTTTGGGGCCAGACCCTCGGCAGGTCTGGCCCCCAATTGTCACCCTTTTTCGGGCTCGCTTTCGGGTTGGCGCCCTACCCAGATGTTTCGCAACAACATGTAAGCCCAGAGCGCTAGCGTGAGCACGCCCAGCGTTCCCGCAATCGGCCGTGAGAAGAAGCCCAGCACCGAGCCGTCCGCCTTGATCATCGACGTCATGAAGCTCTGCTCGAAGAGCTCGCCCAGCACCATGCCTAGGATCATCGGGCCGACCGGGAATCCGTTCTCTTCAAGAACCCAGCCGAAGACCCCCAGCGCCAGCATGATGATGATGCCATAGATGGAGTTCGTCATCGCGTAAGAGCCGACGACGCAGAACAGCAGAATAATGGGCAGCAAAATGTTGCGTGGTGTGCGCAGCGTCTGCTTCGCGAGCTTGATGGCAGTCCAGCCGATTGGCACCATCATCAAATTGGCGATCACGAAGATGATGAACACCGCATAGATGAGCTGCGGGTTCTGCAGGAACACGGACGGACCCGGGTTCATGTTCTTCATGTAGAGCACGCCGATGACGATGGCTGTGATCGAGTCGCCCGGAATGCCGAACACGAGCGCCGGAATCCAGGCTGCCGCGACGGCAGAATTGTTGGCCGAGGTTGCCTCGACGATCCCTTCGAGGTGGCCCGTGCCAAACTTCTCCGGCTCCTTGGAGAACCGCTTGGAGACCGCGTAGGAGATCCAGGCGGCGATGTCTGCACCCGCTCCGGGCAGTGCGCCTATTCCGGTGCCGATGAGAGAACCGCGGAAGAAGTTGCGCCAGTAACGGCGCCAGACCTTGCCGAGGCCACGGAAAACATTGCCGACCTGCTGGGTCAGCACCTCTCCGGCCTGACCGATCGTGACGACGCCGCGCAACAGCTCAGAAATGGCGAAAAGCCCGATCATCGCCGGAATGAAGCTGATACCTTGCAGCATCTCGACGGAGCCGAAGGTAAAGCGTGGTTGTCCGGCCGCAGGATCGATGCCGACGGTCGCGACCGCCAATCCGATCAGCAGTGCAACGAAACCCTTGAGGGGGTCCGATTGCGCAATGAACGTCGCGCAGGTGAGACCCAATCCGGCGAGCCAGAAATACTCGAATGACGAGAAGTTGAGCGCGATCTCCGCCAGTACCGGAGCCGCAACGATCAAGATGGCGACACCGAACAGCCCACCCGTGGCAGAAAACACCAGGTTCGAGCCAAGATTCAGGTCGAGCAGCCCCTTGCGGGACATCAGATAGCTTTCGTCCGTGTAAGCCGCTGACGCTGGCGTGCCCGGGATTCTCATCAGCGCTGCCGGAATATCGCCAGCGAAGATCGCCATGGCCGTTGCTGTGACAATGGCGCCGATCGCGGGCACCGGATCCATGAAGAATGTGACCGGCACGAGCAGCGCTGTGGCCATGGTGGCCGTGAGGCCCGGCATGGCGCCGACGAACATGCCGAACATGGCCGCAGCAAAGCAGACCCACAGGACGTAAGGGTCGAGGACGAGTTCAAGGGCTAGAATAATCGCATCCCACATCGCAGCACGCCTCAAAGAACGTTAGTCAGCAGCCCGCGTGGCAGCGGAACGCGCATCATGACCGCAAAGAACCAGTACATGGTCCAAGTGGCTATCGCAGCCACCGGCACGGCTACGATGATGCGCGTCCTGAACCACACGAACATCAGCAACAGCATCGCGAAGGCGACGGGGATGAAGCCGATCGGCTCGGAAACCAGGATGTAGACCACGACCAGCAGCGGCAGCATCACGAATGAAGCGATACGCCAGGGATCACGCGTCCAATCCGCGAATGCGATCCAGGCCTCTCCGGCACGCCGCGCCGAAACCCCGCGGAAGACGAGGATTGCGCCGCAAAGGATGAGCGCGGCTCCCAGAATGCGGGGAAACAGGGCCGGGCCGTACTTCTGCCCCGGGAAATCCGGAAAATCGAGGGTCAGGTAGATCATGAAAGCGCTGACTGCGATCAGCACAAGACCCGAGATGGTGTCGTTGGCTCGCATTGTTCGGCCGGCTGCGAAGTGAATGAAATGAACGCGGCCCCGGAGACCAGAGCTGGGCTCAAAGTGGCCAGAGAGATTTCGGAACGAAGGCAGGATGAAGCTTCGACTACATCCACAACCCGCGGACCTCGTCTGATGAGATCCGCGGGCAACGCCCTAGATCAAGGAAACCGCGCGATCGAACGGCGTCAAGCTTTCTTCGACAGCCCGGCGGCCTTCATAGCCGCCTCCATCTTGGCGTCGCTCTCAGCCATGAACTTGGCGAACGCGTCGGCATCACCCCAGACCATGCCGAAGCCACGTGAGCTCATGAAATCCTTGAACTCCTTCGAGTCGAAGGCCTTCTTCAAGGATGCGGTGACCTTGGTCGCTATATCGGCGGGCAGGCCCTTCGGACCGGCGACGCCGCGCCAAGCGCCAGTCGAATAGTCGATCCCGGCGGCCTCCTTCAGGGTGGGGACGTCCGGGAAGGCCGCATTCCGCTGCGAAGCCATGACCGCGAGCGAGCGCGCCTTGCCGGCGTCGATCATGGCCTTGGCTTCGGGCACCGAGCAGGTAACGATGTCGATGCCACCGGCCGCGAGATCCTGCATGGCTGAGGCAGCGCCGTTCGACGGTACCCACGGCACGTGATCCGGCTTGAGGCCCATGGCCGTCAGCCATCCGACGAGGGCGAGGTGCCAGATTCCACCCTGGCCGGTGCCCGAAGCCTTGAAGGTGCCGGCAGGCTTGGACTTGATGGCGTCGGCCAAGTCGGCAACGGTCTTGTACGGGCTGTCAGCCGCGACCTGAATGCCTGGCGGATCCTCGTTCATGAGCGCCAGTGGCGTATAGTCCTTCGGGCTGAGCTCGGTGAGGCCCTGATGGTGCATCATCGCGATCTCGACTGTGAGCATGCCGAGCGTATAGCCATCGGGCTGCGCGGTCGCGATCGCCGAGTGGCCGACGACGCCGGACCCGCCGGTGCGGTTCACGACGTTGAACGGCTGGCCCATGTCCTTCTCGAGGAGCGCCGCGACGATGCGGGTGGTAGCGTCCGTTCCGCCGCCGGCACCCCATGGACAGACGAGCGTGACGGGCCGCGTCGGGTAGTCGGCGGCCAGGACCGGCTTCATCCCGAGCGCTGCCGCCGCGCCCGTGGCAGCGCCTGCAGCAAGGATTTGACGGCGATTGAATTTGCTCATCGTGCAATCTCCCTAAACGAGCCCAGCGGCTTGAAAATATGTCGCCCAAATCACCGTAACGTGACCCGGACGCCCATTGCAAGCTGGCGTATCACCTGTACTCCGGTTTGATGGGTACTTGCGGGAAGGGTCATAGGGTCGCAATGGAAGCCACCGTGGGCTGACGGGCTGTCGCCATCAACAGCCTTTGTTTGGTCAAATCTTTTCCGACAAGCTATCAACGCCGCGCAACTCGGGCCCTGTAGATTGGCAGCCGGTCCGATCATGAGCGAAACCCAAGTCGAGTTTGCAGATGCGGAAATCCAGAACCGAACGTATGAGCCGGACGAACCGCGGGCCGGGTGTCACGCGCCGCGGACTGCTGCTGGGGGCCAGTGCCAGTGCGCTCGGCCTGAGTGCATCGGCCGTGAACGCTCAGGCGGCGGAGGCCAAGTGGTGGGAAAGCATCTTCGATCAAAATCCGCGCGCGAGCAGACGGCGTGCCTTGCGGCCCGAGCCGGAGGCGCCCGAGGATCTCCGGCCCGATGCAACGCCCTCGCGCAGCACCACCATGCTGCGGCAGATGGATGAGG
>JAEVZQ010000332.1 GCA_023392135.1 Pseudomonadota bacterium
CCCCATGGGAGAGGTGAAGGGAGTGTCGATGCTGCCACTTCCACCCAATTCGGAAAGGCTAATTGGAAATGAACCGTCAGGGTCAGGCTTGGGGTATCAGCGCTCCCAGCCGCGCGATGCCTTCGCGGATGGTGACCTCAGGCGGAAGGGAGTAGCTGAGCCGAGCTGTGTTTCGGCCGCGCCCGTCCGGGAAGAATGCCGCCCCGGGCACGAAGGCCACGCCGATTTCGTCGACTGCCCGCTTCAACAGCTCCGCACTGTCGTTTTTCTCTGGCAGGGTCAGCCAGATGAACAAGCCTCCTTCCGGACGCGTCCAGCTGACACCTGCGGGCATATGCGCCTCGAGTGCGGCGATCATGGCATTCCGGCGGCGCGCATAATGCGCGCGGGCGCGCTCCACCTGTGCGTCGAACCGCGCCTCCGCCAAGCGATGCATCACCATCTGGTTGAGCAGTGAGCTGTTCAGGTCGGAGGCCTGCTTGATGAGCACGAGGCGGCGGATAATCGGCTGGGCCGCGCAGATCCAGCCGACGCGCAGCCCGGGTGAAATCGTCTTGGAGAAGGTCCCGCAGTAGACGACGCGCGAGCGATCGATGCTTCCGCAGCGCGCGACATCGAGCGCCTGCAACGAGGGCTGCGGCTCGCCTTCGAACCGGAGGGCCGAATAGGCCGTGTCCTCCACGATCGGGATGTCGAGCTTCTCAGCAAGATCGAGGAGCCGGTCGCGGGCGGCCCGGGAAAGCGTTTCCCCGGTCGGATTTGCGAAATCGGGCACCACATAGGCCATTTTGACCTCACCCGTCTCGCGCGCGGCATCGGAATAGGACGCAGCGGTCCGGTTCCCGTCTCCGGGCCTCAGCTCATCGTACTGCGGCTCGAATGCCGAAAACGCCTGCAGCGCCCCGAGATAGGTCGGAGCGAGAGAGAGAACCGTGTCTCCGGGCGAGATGAGCAGCTTGCCGAGAAACTCCAGACCCTGCTGTGATCCGGAAGTGATGAGGATGTTGTCCGCCGAGCACGGCACACCGATCCGGGACATGTTCCCGGCAATCCACTCCCGCAGCGGCAGATATCCCTCGCTGACGGAGTACTGCAGCGCCTGATGCGCGATCGCCGCCTGGCCCAGGCACTCGGCATAGGCTTCACGGGCTGCCTCGACGGGGAACAGGGCCGGGTCGGGAATTCCGCCAGCGAAGGAGATGATGTCCGGCCGGTCGAGCAGCTTCAGCAGCTCCCGGATCTCCGATGCTCTCATGCGCGCAGCGCGATGCGCGTAGCGCGGCTCCCAGCCTGCGAGCTGATCCATTCGTGGTCCTCCCGAATATCGCTAATTATGTCAGCAGTGCTGACCTATTTGCAAGCGGAGCTTCAACATGTGCGGCGCTCCCTGCGAGCGGAGCGCAGATGATGCCGCCGCGCGTCTCAGTTAAACGGAAGGCCCACCTTCGAGATGAAACCGTTGCTTTATGTGATCGAACAGGCCGTCGCGCACGGAGCGATAGGCGGCCAGGATCTGATCGCGATTGCCGGTTTCGAGCAAAGCGGAGGCGTCGAGCGTTGGCCAGTATTCGACCTCGACGGCCATCGTCCGGGTCAATTCGAGCGCCTGGTGATGCGCCTCCGGCGAGAGCGTGATGATCAGATCGAACGTCGTGTCGTGGAGATCGGCAAGCGCCTGCGGTTTATGCCGCGTCAGGTCGATGCCGATCTCGTTCATCACTGTCTCGGCGAATGCGTCACGATCTCCGGCCCGGACGCCCGCCGATTCCACATAGACGCGTTGCCCCGCAAGATGCCGCAAAATCGCCGCCGCCATCGGCGATCGAATGGCATTCATGGTGCAGGCGAACAGTACAGCCCTGGGCGCTTCCCAGCCCCCCGCGACCATCTCACCCCTTCCAGTGCAGCGCGCAGACCAGCGTGAAGAGCCGCCTTGCCGTGCCGTGGTCCACAGTGATCTTGCCCCTGAGCCGCTCGATCAGAATGCGGCTGCCTTCGTCGTGCAGCGCCCGCCTCCCCATGTCGATCGATTGGATACGCGAGGGCGGGGCAGAGCGGATCGCGTCGTAGTAGGTATCGCAGACGATGAAGTAGTCCTTGATCAGCCGACGCAGCGGCGTCAGCGACAGCACATGGGTCACGATCGTCTCGAGCGTCTCGTTGCCAATCCTGAATACCAGCCTGTCTTCCACAACGCCGAGGGTCAGCTTGTAAGGACCGTCGTCGCGGCCTTCGAGCACGAACGTGTTGGCGTCGAGGATGTCGTAGATCGCGACCTCGCGCTCATGATCGATGTTGGGGTTGGTGCGCCGGATGGACTTCTCATCCAACCTGATCGAGATCAGCCGCTCGGTGCCTCTGCTTCCCTGCTGCTGAAACTCACTCATGCCAACACATCAGCTTCGGCTTGGGCGCCGGATTTCGACCGAGCGCCGATGCGCCTCGAGCCCCTCCGCCCGCGCGAGCGTCATGGCCGCGTGCGAAAGCTGCTCCAGGGCGCCCGCATCCAGGCGCAGAATAGACGTCCGCTTCATGAAGTCGAGGACGCCAAGCCCGGAGGAAAAGCGGGCGCTGCGGGCTGTCGGGAGCACGTGGTTGGAGCCCGCCACGTAATCGCCGATCACCTCGGGCGTCAGTGCACCGAGGAAGATGGCGCCGGCATTGCGAATGCGCTCGGAAATCAGGTCGGCACCGCGCGCGGCGATCTCCAGGTGCTCTGCCGCGATGCGATCAGCGAGCGGCGGCGCCTCTTCGAGCGAGCCGAGCAGGATCACGGCGCCGAATGTGCTCCAGCTCTCGCCCGCGATATTGCCTCGCGGAAGCTCTCGCAGCTGGCGATCGACCGCCGCGCATACAGCGTCGGCAAAGCCTGGATCATCGGTCATCAGAATGGATTGCGCAGCGACGTCGTGCTCGGCCTGGGCGAGCAGATCAGCAGCGATCCATTCGGGATCGTTCTCCCGGTCGGCGATGATCAGCACCTCGGAGGGGCCTGCAATGGAATCGATGCCGACCCTGCCGAACACCTGGCGCTTGGCGGCCGCCACATACGCATTGCCTGGGCCCACGATCTTGACCACCGGCCGGATGGTCTCGGTGCCGTAGGCGAGCGCGGCAATGGCCTGCGCGCCGCCGATGCGGTAGATCTCACTCACCCCAGCGATGCGGGCTGCCGCAAGCACGAGCGGATTGAGCTCGCCGGCAGGCGATGGCACCGTCATGACAATTCGTGGAACCCCGGCCACCTGCGCCGGCACGGCGTTCATCAGCACGGAGCTGGGATACGATGCGAGCCCGCCCGGCACATAGAGACCGACCGATTCAACGGCCGTCCAGCGGTGCCCCAATTCGGCGCCGATAGAATCGGTGAAACGCGCATTTTCCGGGCGCTGCCGTTCATGGTAGGCGCGGATGCGTTCGTGGGCGAGCTGCAGAGCGGCGATGATGTCGGGATCCGCGTCGCGGTAGGCTCTCTCGATCTCATCTTCGCTGATGCGCAGCGTTTCGGGGGTCAGCTCCAGCCGGTCGAGCTTCCGCGTCAGCTCGATCAGAGCCCTGTCGCCCCGGGCAACAACATCGGCGATGATTCCCCTGGCGGCCTCGTCGACCTCGGGCGCGCTCTCGCGCTTCATGGCGAGAAGCGCTGCGAATTTTTCTTCAAAATCCTCGTCGGCGGTATCCCGCCTGTGCGGCATCCGGCCTCTACCGCCCCTGGGCGGCCCTCCCTCACATCACGTTTCGGAGACGACCTCCGCATCCGGGTGCTCCGGACGGCGCATGGCCCTCCAGGCCGCTCCGAGATCCCGCATCTCTGCCTCTACGCACTCTACCTTTAGCCGCACTGCCGGACCGCCGGCAAAGAACAGCGTAACATAGCCACCAGGCGGCTCCGTCTCGTCGAACTGCAGAGCCAGCAGCTCGAGGACCTGCCGCTTGGATTTGAGGTCCATCCCCTGGCATTTCGCATCGAGCACGCGCTCGAACCGCAATGCCGTGCGGCGGCGCTCCAGGCTCGGCTCACGGCCATGGGCGCCCGTCGCGGAGGCCCAGTCGAAACGGTTTACGATGGCGGCGAACCGGTGCTCCGCGGGTCTGTAGGCCATATCCCCGACCTGAAGCACCGCATCCTGAACATGCGCCGAGATCACTTTGAGATCTTCGGCATCAAACGCCACCAGCTTGAGATCACCCATTGCTCTCGGTTCCTGCACCTTGCGGGCCGTACGCACGAATAAGCCCTGCATGGTCGAGAGATAGCGGTGGCGCAGCCTGCCTGCAATGGGTGGGACGATTATACCAGCCGAGCAGCCTCGGCTCACGGGCGATCGCCAACCAACCTGGTTGATTCCAAGCGCTCTAGGAGCTGATCCGCTCGATCTCCGCCCCGCAGTCCGACAGCTTCTGCTCCAGTCCTTCGAAGCCGCGGTCCAGATGGTAGACGCGGTTGATGGTCGTTTCACCTTCCGCCATGAGGCCGGCGATGACCAGCGAGACCGAAGCCCTCAGATCGGTTGCCATCACCTGGGCTCCGCGAAGGCTCTGCACGCCGCGGACCGTCGCCGTATCGCCGTGGAGCTGGATGTCGGCGCCCAGCCGCACCAGCTCCTGCA
>JAEVZQ010000371.1 GCA_023392135.1 Pseudomonadota bacterium
TTGCTCTGGCACTTTCTTCATCCGAATGCCGTCAAAGATTATCCGACAGGTTCCGGACGCGGGAAACACAGTGCCGCCCTGCTCCCGAGTGAAGGATCTCCTCGTTTCACATTGCGGTTGGACCAGGCCGGACTTCGTCTTGCATGGTTTTCGAAATGCGGCTGGTGGGAAATGCGTAAAGGGACCTTAATCCCTTGGCCAGCTATGCCTGGTGCCGTGGAATTTTCGCGGTGAACTGGTGTTGAATGGATTGTTTAATCTGAACTTTCTTGTACACCTTGGAATAGAAGCCCAACCCATGACGAACCCAGTTCCCGACTTGCTCGGTTTGCCGTTGCCCCTTTCGGGTGAGACCCGGCTCTATGCGATCATTGGTGATCCTATCGGCCAGGTGGGCTCGCCAGGGCTGTTCAATGCCGCGTTCCGCCGGCGTGGCGCCAAGGCCGTACTGTTCCCGGCCCATGTGGCGCCACAGGATCTGGCGGCGATGATTTCAGCGTTCCGAGCCATTCGTAATTTCGATGGGATCATCGTCACGGTACCGCACAAGATCGCCGTGATGGATCTCATCGACGACGTTTTGCCGAGCGGCAGGCGCATCGGTGCCGTCAATACGATCCGACGCGCAGAGGACGGGCGATTGGTCGGCGACAACTTCGATGGCAAGGGCTGCGTGCGCGCGCTTCGCGCTGATGGCCATACGGTGCAGGGAAAGAGCGTGCTCGTGGTGGGCGGAGGCGGTGCCGGCCGCGCCGTGGCACACGCTATCGCCGACGAGGGGCCGGCGCGCTTACGAATCATCGAGCTGGATGAGGCCCGGCTCGCGGATCTCATCGGGAGTGTGCGCACTTCGTATCCTGATCTGCCCCTCGAGACCGGAGCGGCAGATCCCGAGGATTTCGATGTGGTGATAAACTGCACGCCGCTTGGCATGAAGGAGGGTGATCCCTACCCGGTCGATCCGGTGCGGATCGCGCGAGGCACCCTCGTGATCGACATCATTCTCAAGCCGGCCATATCTCCGCTGCTCAGGGCAGCCCAGGCCCGTGGCTGCCCCGTCCAGCCCGGCATCCGCATGCTCGAAGGGCAGGTGGATGCAATCTGTGATTTCTTCGGGATCGGGAACTCGGCATAGGAGCTGGCGGCCGGGTGACCGCATGTTTGCTGCTGTAGGTGTGCTGTTTCCGATGGCCCTGGCGGCGCTTTGAGTGCCGCTGATTTTGGCAGCCAGCCATACCGAACTGTCCAGTTGACGCGGCCATTGGCGAGGTCCAAAGCTCCGGCATGACGCAGACGATCGCCACCAGTGCTCCGCACCGCCCCCTCCTGCCGATTCTCCTGGCCTTGAGCGGGGCGCATCTGCTCAACGACCTCATCCAGTCGATGATCCCGGCGATGTACCCGCTGTTCAAGCAGACGTACAACCTGGACTTTGTGCAGATCGGGCTGATCACGGTTGCCTTTCAGGTGACCTCCTCTCTTTTGCAACCGCTGCTGGGATTCGTGACAGACCGCAGGCCGTGGCCCTACGCCATGGTGGCGGGCATGGCAGCCACACTTTCAGGGCTGCTGGGGCTCGCCTTCGCCGGCAGCTACGGAACGCTGCTCGTTTCCGCCGCGCTGGTCGGGCTCGGGTCAGCCGTGTTCCACCCTGAGGCCACGCGAATGGCGCGACATGCGGCGGCCGGTGAGCAGGGGTTTGCTCAAGGTGTCTTCCAGATCGGCGGGCATGCCGGATATGCGATCGGGCCGCTGCTCGCGGCGATGATCGTGGTCCCGCGCGGTCAGGCAAGCCTCGCCTGGATATCCGTCGTGGCGCTCACGGCAATGGTGCTCATGGCCTGGACCGGATCCCGGTATGCTGCCATGCGCCGTTCGCAGAAAGCCGCGAGTAAATCGTCGGACGCGACTGACGCAAAGCCTTCGAATTTGTCCGTGGGCCATGTGCTGATGGCAATGGGGATCCTGATCGTCCTCCTGCTGTCGAAGAACGCTTATACGGCCGCGTTCACATCCTACTACACGTTCTACCTGATAGCGCGGTTCGGCGTGAGCGTTCCGTTCTCCCAAATCATGCTGTTCCTTTTTCTGTTCGTCGGCGCAATCGGCGTGATCATCGGGGGTGTGATCGGCGACCGGATCGGCCGCTACCGTGTCATCCTCGTATCCATTCTGGGAACGCTGCCGTTCGCGCTCCTGCTGCCTTATGCAGATTTATTCTGGACTGGCGTTCTCAGCGTTTTGATCAGCCTCATCCTGGCGAGTGCGTTCGCATCGATCCTCATCTATGCGATCGACCTGGTGCCGCATCGCGTGGGTCTCGTCGGCGGATTGTTCTATGGCCTGGCTTTTGGCCTCGGCGGTCTGGCGGCAGCGGCCATCGGGCTTCTCGCCGACCAGATCGGCATCATTGCCGTCTTCAAGATCTGTGCCTGGCTGCCCGCTCTGGGGCTGCTGGCATTCCTGCTTCCGCGTGCCTCGCGAGGGGGATGAGCGCGGGGCTGTCTGCTCAATGGCCAGCTACTGCGCCTGATGGTTTCGGATCGCAACTTCCGTGCTCCATCCTGTTGCGGATATCTCACGCCCGGAACGCCGGCGCTTACCTCGTGTTGACGTTGTTGCGATCAGACGCGAGAAGGATTGAACGAAGTTACCGCAGTTCCAGAGGTCACCGGCTCGGCGGTCGACCTCGCCTACAGAGAAGGGTAACTTGTCACCAGTAGGATTGAGTTGCCGGGAAGGCATCCGCATTCCAGCCGGCTGCAGCCGAACTCCAGAGCCCGTGATCGTGGCTTGGCGAACTGGCGTGCATTGGCGATGACCGGATCCGGCAGTCAAGTAACGGAGCGAATGGCTGGATGATTCTCCCCCGGACCGCCTTGGTCGCCCTCTTGTGCGCGGGGCTCCTTTTGCCGGCAGGCGCGCAGGCCGGACCGAAGCTGCTCTTCGACCCTGTTGATGGGAAGGTCCTCTATGCCGAGGATGTCGATGATCAGTGGTACCCGGCATCGCTGACGAAGATCATGACCGCCTACATCGTCTTCGAGGCGCTGAAAGCGGGGCAGATCACTCCCGAGACGAAGCTCGTCACCAGCGAAGCGGCAAATGTACAGCCGCCGAGCAAGATCGGCTTGCCGGTCGGCGGTGAGATGAGCGTCGAATTGGGCCTGCAGGCACTCATCGTCAAGTCGGCCAATGATGTGGCGATCATGTTCGCGGAAGCTATCGGCGGCAGCGAGCCTGCTTTCGTGGAGCGGATGAACGCCACGGCACGCCGCCTGGGCATGACCAATACGCATTTTGTCAATGCCAATGGACTTCCGGCGCCGGAGCAGGCGACGACTGCGCGCGATCTGGCAAGGCTCTCCATCGCGGTGACGCGCGATTTTCCCGAGTATCGCTCCCTGTGGGAGCTGCCCGAGTTCCGCATCGGCAAGCGCCGTATCGGCACGCACAACAGCCTCCTGAAAACGTATGACGGCGCGGACGGCCTGAAGACAGGCTTCATTTGCGACGCCGGCTTCAACATGGTGGCCAGCGCAACCCGTGACGGACGGCAGCTCATGGCGGTCGTGCTGGGCGAGCCTTCGGGCCACGAACGCGCGCTGCGTGCGACCAGCCTGCTCGATCACGGGTTCGCCACCTACGGCTGGAAAACGCTGTTCGGCACGACGACATTGGACACGCTGCCGGTCTCGGGCAGCCCCAAGCCGCTGATGAGTGTGCGGGATATTGTGACGTCGTGGAGCTGCGGTCGGCGTCCCGCGCGTGTCGTCAAGAAGAAGCGGCCTGTCGCGAAGACCAAGGCCTCGACTGCCGCTGCGGCATCGGCCGCCAGGACACAGTAGGGGTTCCTCGCTGACTAGCGGGCGGAGGCAGCATGTCGAGCGCTGGTCCTAGTGGAGCGAATTTGACATTTGATCCCCGAT
>JAEVZQ010000372.1 GCA_023392135.1 Pseudomonadota bacterium
TTCCTGATGAAGGTGCTGTGCTTTGCGCTGTTCGCGCTCGCCTTCAACCTGCTGATCGGATACGTGGGCCTGCTGTCGTTCGGGCACGCCATGTTCTTCGGCTTCGCCGCCTACATCTCGGCCTACACCGTGAAGGTCTGGGGCTGGCCGACAGAGATGGGCATTCTCGCCGGAACCGGCGTCGCGATGCTATTGGGTGTCGTCGCAGGCTTCATTACGATCCGCCGGCAGGGGATCTACTTCGCCATGGTGACACTGGCGCTGGCGCAGATGGTCTTCTTCTTCTGCCTGCAGGCTCCCTTCACCGGCGGTGAGGACGGTATCCAGGCGGTGCCGCGGCGCCCTGTCTTCGGCCTGATCGATATCGCGGACGACCTGACTTTCTACTACGTCGTGCTCGCGATATTCGCGGCCGGCTTCCTCATCATCCACCGCGCGATCCATTCGCCGTTCGGTCAGGTGCTGAAGGCCATTCGCGAAAACGAGCAGCGCGCCGTCTCGCTCGGGTATCGCGTGGATCAGTACAAGCTGCTCGCCTTTGTGATATCGGCGACCCTGGCCGGGCTGGCAGGCGCTACGAAGGCCATCGTCTTCCAGCTCGCATCCCTGACGGACGTCATGTGGCAGATGTCGGGCGAGGTCGTGCTGATGACGCTCGTCGGCGGCATGGGAACGGTGTTCGGTCCGATCGTCGGCGCTGCCGTCATCATCACCATGCAGAACTATCTGGCCGGCTTCGGCGAATGGGTGCTCGTCATCCAGGGAACGATCTTCGTCGTGACGGTGCTGCTGTTCCGCCGCGGGATTGTCGGAGAGATCGCGGCATACCTGCGCACCAAAGGCAAGTCCGGGAGGGTGCCTGCCGAGGCAGAGCAGGCGGCCTGAAACGAAACTGCGCCGACCTGGCCAAACAGGGGGCGCATTTGCCCGGCGGCGCTGGCGATTTTCATAACCGTCATCCCGACGAAGGTCGGGACCCAAGCCAGTGGCCACAAACGGTCCCGTGCAGGACAATCACCGTCCCCAGTCACTCGGTCCCATACCGCCTTGCCTCGAGGAAGGTCCCGCGGATATGGAGCGCCAGCGCGGCAGGTATGGCGCTCGCGAAGCTTGCGTGGGTGCCGGCCTGCGCCGGCATGACGGTGAGAAGGTAGACGGCGCTTCCGTTTATTAACTTCGATTGTTTCCGATGTAGATGGAAACAAGTCAGGCCAAGCTCGCGCCCAATCTCCCTCGCCCCGTCGGGGAGAGGGTTGGGTGAGGGGGTTCCGCCAGGGGCAACTGTTTAAATCCCTCACCCGGCCCGTCGGGCCGACCTCTCCCCATGGGAGAGGTGAAGGGAGTGACCGCTCCTGCCGTTTCCGCCTAATTCGGAAAAGCTGGAAGAGCGCAAGTCACGCCGCTACATCGGCCGCCACGCGCATCGCGTTGATCTTGTCGGGATTGGCCACCGGCTCGCCCCGCTTGATCTTGTCGACATTTTCCATGCCCTCGATCACCCGGCCCCAGACCGTGTACTGCTGGTCGAGAAAGCGGGCGTCGTCGAAGCAGATGAAGAACTGGCTGTCGGCCGAGTTGGGCGACTGTGCCCGCGCCATCGACACCGTGCCGCGGACGTGTGGCTCCCGGTTGAATTCCGCCCCCAGCTTCTGGCCCGATCCGCCCGTTCCCGTACCATGGGGGCAACCGGTCTGCGCCATGAAGCCGTCGATCACACGATGGAAAACGATGCCATCGTAGAAGTGCTGCCGCGCCAGCTCCTTGATGCGCGCGACGTGATTGGGCGCGAGGTCCGGACGCATTTCGATGACGACGCGGCCCTGGGTTGTGTCCATGATCAACGTGTTCTCGGGATCTTTGATTTCGGCCATACCGGCCTCCCTGTGGTTTCGGGTATCGGAGTTTTCTGTCATCCGAGGCGTGCTGGCGCAACCCCGCCGCGCCGAAACGGGCGGAGCGGCCGCGATGGCAGAACGCGCGCGAGATGCTTTCGGACTGCTCAGCGCTTGGCGTCGGCCAGCAGATACATGCGGACGATCGTATCCGGGTTGCTCACGCGGCCCGAGCGCGGATCGCCCTTCTTGATCTTGTCGACATGGTCCATGCCGTCGACCACGCGGCCCCAGACAGTATACTGCCCGTTGAGGTGAGGTGCCGCATCGAAGACGATGAAGAACTGGCTGTTGGCGCTGTCGGGATCAGCCGTCCGGGCCGCGCCGATGACGCCGCGCTCGAACGGCACCTTGGAGAACTCGGCGGGCAGGTCGGCGTACTTCGAGCCGCCGGTGCCGTCGCCCCTGGGGTCGCCCGTCTGCGCCATGAAGCCGTCGATGACGCGATGGAACTTCAGCCCGTCATAGAAGCCTTCCCGCACCAGCTGCTTCACCCGCGCGACATGCTTCGGCGCGATATCCGGTCTGAGCGCGATGGTGACCTTGCCGGTCTTGAGCTCGAGAATGAGCGTGTTTTCCGGATCAGCCGTTTTCTGCGCTTGGGCAAATCCGGCACCGGCTGTGAGGGCGAGTGCCAGTACGAATGCAAGAATTCGGATCAACGGCTCGACTCCTTCCTGTTCGGTCCCGGCACATGGACTACTGCTTATGGCCGCAGTTGGGCAATGAGGCGCGTGAGCCGGGAGCGCCGGACCTATCGCTTCGCCTTTATCCGCGCCTTCAGTTTTCGCGCGACCGCGGCGGAAACGAATGGCGAGACATTCCCGCCCATAGCTGCGATCTGGCGGACTAGGCTGGCTGCGATGTGGCGGGTTTCGGGGCTGGCGGCCAGGAACACCGTCTCCAGGCCCGGCGCCATCGCGCCGTTCATGCCGGCCATCTGCATCTCGTAGTCGAAATCGGTGCCGTCCCGCAGCCCGCGGATGATGATGCCGGCTCCATGCTCGCGCGCAGCATCGACGACCAGCCCGTCGAAGGTCACCACGCGCACCGAGCCGCCGTGCTTGCGGGTGAGGGGACGGGTTTCGGATTCCAGCATGGCAATCCGCTCCTCGGGGGAGAACAGCGGCACCTTGCCGTGATGCACACCGATTCCGATCACGAGCTCGTCGACGAGCGAGAGCGCGCGCCGGATGACGTCCGTGTGGCCATTGGTGATCGGATCGAAGGAGCCGGAATAAAAGCCGATTCGGGACATTGCGTGCGGGCGAGCTGAAGATTGCCGGTTGGTACGTCACCCCTGTCATGATCCGAACCGATCCGCAAGCAGTTCGAGATCGTGGGCTCACGCGGGAATATCTGGCGTTAACACTTCCTAAATCCCGCCGCGTCAACCTTCCGTTAAACAATGGACAAATCTGGCAATCGGAGGCGTGCCATGAGCGGCAAATGGTCAGTGGCCGCACACAGCACCTCAAGTCTCAACGAGGTCAACAATGATACGGCCCGGATTGCGTTCTGTGGCCCATACGTGCTGTCGGCGATTACCGGCTTTTCCATCAGCAAGGTCGAGGAGCAGATCCGTCGGCTCCGGGAGATCCCGGAGGGCCGGCAGTCGATCGTGAAGGGGACGTGCGCCGACGAGGTCGCGGCGGCGCTGGCCTCGTTCGGATATCGCATGATCCCGGTCGCCACCTTCACCCATCTGCCGCGCAAGGAGCGTCCGACGGTCTGGGCCTGGATGCAAAAGCCGCGCAATGCCTGGGCGCACTACATCCTCGCCATTCACAAAGGCAAGGAAGGGCACTGGATCCTGATCAAGGGCGTCAAGATGTGTGACACCTACACGGAAGGGAAATGGACCTTCGTGTGCGACGGACCGCATCGCGGGGCGCGCATCATGGAAATTTTCGAGGTCAAGAATGCCGTTGAGTACTAAGACCTGCGCACCCCTCGGGTCGCCCCAGCGACATGGCCTTCACTGTTCGGCCGTCTTCATGCATGGTAAGAAGCATGGCGCGGCTCAGGGGAGAAAAAGCGTGGCCGATTGCTCCGAATGACCTGAAATCGCTTACACGATGGGCGATCCTGCTCAGCGGTTCGCGGCTTGGCCTGCGCGAAATCCTTCCTGAAACCTGCCGGTCGATGATGGCGGTCTGAATGCCGGGATACCGCGCATTTCCTTGAATGACATCTAGCACAAGAAGGAGAACACGGTGATTTCGAAGCGTACATTCCTTGGCGCCGCCGCAGGCCTCGCCCTATCGGCACTTGCGGCCTCGCCGGCTCTGGCGCAGTCCTTCCCGAACCGTCCGGTTCAGATGATCGTGCCCTGGGGTGCGGGTGGTGGTACGGACACGGTGGCCCGCATTCTGGCAGCGGGGCTCGAGAAAGAGCTCGGGCAGCCGGTCAACGTCGTGAACCGGACGGGCGGCGCTGGCATGACG
>JAEVZQ010000375.1 GCA_023392135.1 Pseudomonadota bacterium
CTCGAAGGCACGCTCGACCTCGCAGTCGTGTACCGACCCGTACAGCCGCCGGGGCTCGTCGTGGAGCATCTGTTCGACGAGGAGTTCGTGCTCGTCACCAGCGGCAAATCCACCAGCCGCCGCAACAATTCGGACTACGTGTTCGTGAACTGGGGGCCGGATTTCCAGGTCGATCACGCCTCGGCGCATCCGGAGCTGGCAACTCCCGGCCTCAATATGGACCTGGGGCCGCTTGCACTTTCCTACGTGCTCGGCAATTCGGCCTCCGGCTATTTCCCGATGCGCATGGTGAAGCAGCACCTCGCGCGCGGCCGACTGAGGTTGCCGAAGCGGGTGCGGAAGTTCATCTACCCCGTCTACATGATCTACCCCGAAGCCCGGGACGAGGATGCTTACGAGCCCATCCTTGGTGCACTGCGTCGCGAGGCGGCGAAGCTGAATTGAGTTGAGGCTGGCGCGATCCGGAGAGGATTAACCGTCTCGCCACCATTCCACCGGCACGTCGCGAGTGAGGCGATCCGCTCTAAACAGTTCGCTCGACCCGGAAGCCGAAGTCGACCTGCACGTCCTCGGCGACCACATCGACGCTCGTGACCCGCGCCGACGGCGGGCCCATTTTGCACCGACGCAGCATCTCGGCGACGCTATCGGGATCGCCGCCGAAAACCGCCTCCACCGTTCCATCGCGGCGATTGCGGACCCAGCCGGCGAGGCCCAGCCCCGTGGCCTCGTTCTCGACCCATGCCCGGAAGCCCACCCCTTGGACGCGGCCCTCTATGCGGACGTGAACGGTCCGGACCGATGGGGTGGGTGTTGTCATGCCGCGTGCCTCAATAGCCTAGCGCACACCCGTCCTTGCGCGGATCGGAGGCACCGATCAGAACGCCGTTCGCGTGATCGAAGCAGATGGCCTGACCGCCTCCCCACGGCTCGCTTCGCGCAGTCACCTTGTGGCCCATGGCGGCGAGCCGTTCGGCGGTCGACGGCGGAACGGATTCTTCGACCTGCAGTTCCTCACCCTCGAAGAACACGCGGCAGCAGTCGATCGCCTCCTGCGGGTCCATGCCGAAGTCGAGCATGTTCGTGAGCACGTAGGCGTGGCCCATGGGCTGGAAAGCAGCACCCATGACGCCGAACGACAGGAACGGCTTGCCGTCCCGCATGGCCATGGCGGGAACAAGCGTGTGCATGGGCCGCTTGCGCGGCGCGATGCAGTTCGGGTGCTTCGGATCGAGCACGAAGCCCTGCCCGCGGTTGTGGAGCATGATGCCCGACTTGCGCGTCATGATCCCGGAGCCGAACGGGCTGTAGATCGAGTTGATGAACGAAACCGCCATCCCCTGCTCGTCGGCCACGCTGAGATAGATCGTGTCCGACCCTGACGGCTGCGGCACCGGGCCGAGGTCCGGTGTGCGCCGCTTCGGATCGATGCGACGGGCCAGGTCACCGATCACGGCATCCGACAGCATGTGCTCGACCGGCACGCCTGCCAGCTCCGGATCGGCGACGAAGGCATCGCGCATCGCATATGCGAGGCGCCCCGCCTCCATCATCATGTGATAGCGCTCGGCACTCGTCGCCCTGTCGGTGCCGAAGCCGGTCTTCTCCAGGATCTTGAGCATGATGAGAGCGACAATGCCCTGATTGTTGGGCGGCAGCTCCCACAGCTCGACGCCGCGGTATGTCACCGAGATCGGATCGACGTAAGAGCAGCGCTGCGCGGCGAAGTCCTCCAGCGTATGGAGGCCGCCCAACTCCTTCAGCTCGGCAACGATGTCCTCGGCAATCTCGCCTTGATAGAACCCGTCCCGGCCCTCATCAGCGATGATCTTTAGTGTCCGCGCGAGTGCCGGGAACCGCATCACCTCGCCCACGCGGGGCGGTCTGCCGCTCGGTAAGAGATGCTGGCGTGAGCCCGGGTGTCCCTGCAGCTTCTCGGAGACGTTCGCCCAGTCGTGGGCCACCCGCGGGGCCACCGGGAACCCACCCTCGGCGTACTCGATGGCCGGTGCGAGAATGCGCGACAGCGGCTTCGAGCCGTGATCAGCAAGCAACGTCGTCCAGCCGTCGATGGCGCCCGGCACCGTGACGGCATGCGCCGACTGCATCTCAAGCGCCGTGATCCCCTTGGAAGCATACCACTCCGCCGTCGCCGCAGCCGGCGCGCGGCCCGAGGCGTTGAGCGCGATCAGTTTCTGACCGGGCCTTGAAATAAGGGCGAAACAGTCACCGCCGATGCCCGTCATCGGATGCTCCACCACCGCCAGCACTGCGGCGGCCGTAAGCGCTGCGTCCACGGCATTCCCGCCCTGCCGCATGATCTCGATGGCGGCCTGCGTCGCCAGCGGGTGCGACGTAGCGCACATGGCCCGCCGGGCGTACACAGGCGAGCGGCCGGGCATGTGGAAGCTGCGCATGGGAGTTCCTCTGATTGTTTATCGCTTGGCGCAGATATTGCGCACGGTGGATTTGCGGCCAGTGGCCTCCCTCATGTTGCCGCACGGGCAGCGCAAACTGCAAGTCCTCTCAATAAAGCCACTGCCTGTACTGCTGATGACTCCTCATGTCGTCGAAGAGCCAGACCATCCGATCGACAAACCACAGCTTGCAAAGCATCACGACGGCGAGTCCGAGCAGCGTGGGCCAGATCTCAAGCCGGATCAAACCCCAGGTCAGCGGGACCATTCCCACGGCTGCAAGTGCTGAAAGGATATTCGGCATCAGCCGGTGATGGTCCGGCACCGGAACTTCGCGGCGGTTCAGCCAAACCCGTTCCCCCAGCACCGCCTTTGAAGCCCAGGTGTCCGTCGATAGCGGTGGTGGAAACGCTCTCGGATTGAACCACAGCCAGAGCAGCAGCCCGGCGACGAACGGCTGCGACCACCACCCGATCCACACCCGGCTCCAAATGGCAAGCACCAGCAATGGCATCGTTGCGACGCGGGTCCATACGCTCCAGGGATTGGCGTGCCGGGCC
>JAEVZQ010000380.1 GCA_023392135.1 Pseudomonadota bacterium
CGAAGCCACCCCGGTGCTGCAGGAGCATGGCGACATCGCTTCGCTCGGCTTCCGCATCGGCAAGTTTGCTTACTCACCCGACATCAGCGGACTGCCGGAGACCTCGATTCCGCTTTTGCAGGGTCTCGACCTCTGGGTTGTCGACGCGCTCCGCCCGACGCCGCATCCGAGCCACTTCAGCATGCGCCAGGCGTTGCAGTGGATCGAGCGGCTGCAGCCGAAGCGCGCCATTCTCACCCACCTGACCGCCGAGCTCGACTACGCCGCCATGAAGCGTGAGCTGCCCGACCACGTCGAGCCGGCCTACGATGGTATGGTCATCGAGCTGGATTGACCAATATGGCAGCCGAATCGGATCACGCACCAAGGTGTCACTGACGGCGTGGCGCCTGCGGCCCCGGCCCGATCCGCGAGCGCCAGAAATCCGAGTGACGATCGACTTGAATTGAAAAGGGCCGCGCCAGTTTACCCGGAACGGCCCTCTTTTAGGGTCTGGGGAGACCTTTTCTTGCCGTGCGATGATCGGCCTCGGTGGCACCACCTCGGCCGATCGCACTCGGCCTTACATCATGTCCATGCCGCCCATGCCGCCCATGCCGGCGCCCGGCATCGCGGCCTCCTTCTTCTTCGGCGTCTCGGCGACACCGGCTTCCGGCGTGTTGAGCAGGCTGGCGCCCGACGCGGCGTCCTGCAGGGCCGTCTTGACGACCTTTGCCGGGTCGATGATGCCCTTCTCGATCAGGTCGCCGTACTCGTCGTTCTGCGCGTCATAGCCGAAAGACTGACCGCGTGACTCGAGCACCTTGCCGACAACGATCGAGCCCTCGACGCCGGCGTTGTCGGCGATCTGGCGGATCGGAGCCTGCAGGGCGCGCTTGACGATCTGGACGCCCGCATCCTGGTCGTCGTTGTCGCCCTTGACGTTGATGGCGAGAGAGGCCTTGAGCAGGGCGACGCCGCCACCCGGGACGATGCCTTCCTCGACCGCTGCGCGGGTCGCATTGAGCGCATCGTCGACGCGGTCCTTGCGCTCCTTCACCTCGCCCTCGGTGGCGCCGCCACCCTTGATCACCGCCACGCCGCCGGCGAGCTTCGCCAGCCGCTCCTGCAGCTTCTCGCGGTCGTAGTCGGAGGTCGTCTCCTCGATCTGGGCCTTGATCTGGTTGACGCGGGCCTCGATGTCCTTCTTCTTGCCGGCGCCGTCGACGATGGTCGTGTTGTCCTTATCGACGGAAACGCGCTTGGCGCGGCCCAGCATGTCGAGGCTGACGTTCTCCAGCTTGATGCCGAGGTCTTCGGAGATCACTTGGCCGCTGGTCAGGACAGCGATGTCCTCCAGCATGGCCTTGCGGCGGTCGCCGAAGCCGGGAGCCTTGACGGCGCAAATCTTGAGCCCGCCGCGCAGCTTATTGACGACCAGCGTCGCCAGTGCCTCACCCTCGACGTCCTCGGAGATGATGAGCAGCGGCTTGCCGGTCTGCACGACAGCCTCGAGCACCGGCAGCATCGCCTGCAGGCCCGACAGCTTTTTCTCGTGGATGAGGATGTAGGGGTCCTCGAGCTCGGCCACCATCTTGTCGGCGTTGGTGATGAAATACGGAGAGAGATAGCCGCGGTCGAACTGCATGCCCTCGACGACGTCGAGCTCGGTCTCGAGGCTCTTGGCCTCCTCGACCGTGATCACACCCTCGTTGCCGACCTTCTGCATGGCTTCGGCGATCATCTCGCCGATCTCGTTCTCGCCGTTGGCCGAGATGGTGCCGACTTGCGCGACCTCGTCGGAGCTCTTCACCTTCTTGGCGCGCTTTTCGATCTCCTCGACGGCCTGGGCAACGGCCTTGTCGATGCCGCGCTTGAGGTCCATCGGGTTCATGCCGGCCGCAACCGACTTCAGGCCCTCGCGGACGATCGCCTGGGCGAGAACGGTGGCCGTGGTGGTGCCGTCGCCCGCTTTGTCGTTCGTCTTCGAAGCGACCTCGCGCACCATCTGGGCGCCCATGTTCTCGAACTTGTCCTCGAGCTCGATCTCTTTCGCGACCGTCACACCGTCCTTCGTGGTGCGGGGGGCACCGAACGACTTCTCGAGGATGACGTTGCGACCCTTGGGACCGAGCGTGACCTTTACGGCATTCGCAAGAATGTCGACGCCGCGCATCATACGCTCGCGCGCATCGGCGGCGAACTTGACGTCTTTGGCTGCCATTGTTGGCTACTCCTGGGTTGGAACGAAATAGATGTGAATAGCGAATGGTGAGTAGCGAATAGGGAATTGGCGTTTGCGAGTGAACGCTATCCGCCAGTCACTCCCTGTTCCGCTGGATCGCTCAGCGATCCATGACTCCCATGATGTCGCTTTCCTTCATGATGAGCAGCTCCTGCCCATCGATCTTGACCTCGGTGCCGGACCACTTGCCGAACAGCACCTTGTCGCCGACCTTGACGTCGAGCGCGACGATCTTGCCGGACTCGTCACGGGCACCCGGCCCGACGGCGAGAATTTCACCCTGCTGGGGCTTCTCGGCGGCCGTATCGGGAATGATGATACCGCCAGCCGACTTGGATTCACTTTCGACACGGCGCACGACGACACGGTCGTGGAGAGGACGAAATTTCATGGTTTCAGCGCTCCCGCGATTGGGATGTACGTGGGTTTCGAGTGTTTGGAAGCACGTTAGCACTCACTTGGCATGAGTGCTAACAGAGGGCTTGATACGGGGACGCACTCCCAATGTCAACAGCGGTTCGTGCGCAGGGAAAGCACCCGCTAAGGAACGAAGCAGAATGGGACGATCGCCACCTCCCTGATTGCGGAAAGTTGGCGGGCGTTGCCGATGACATCGCGCGGTATGGCGTCTATGATCGCGCTTCCGGCCGATCACCTTGGGTTTCATGGAGGAGAGAAGGTATGTTGACGAGTGCCAAGCTGCTCGTGTCCGCGCTGCTCGCAGTCTCTTTGCTGGCCGGAACCGCGGACGCGCGAACAGTGAAGTGGGCACGCTCCGGCGACTCTCTCACTCTCGATCCTCACGCCCAGAATGAAGGCGCAACGCACGCGCTGGCGCACCACATCTACGAGCCGCTGATCATTCGCGACAATCAGGGCAAGCCGCTGCCCGCGCTCGCCGAATCCTGGGAGATCACCTCCGATCCGACGGTATGGGAGTTCAAGCTGCGCCGCGGCGTCAAGTTTCACGACGGCACCCCGTTCACCGTCGACGACGTCATCTTCTCCTACGAGCGCGCGATGCAGCCGACCTCCGACATGAAGTCGCTGCTGTCCTCCGTCGACAAGCTGATCCGTGTCGACGACCATACGCTGCAGATCAAGACTAAGGGGCCAAATCCACTCCTTCCTGCCAACCTGACCGACCTCTTCATCATGAGCAAGGCGTGGGCCGAGCAGAACAACGCCGTCAAGGTGCAGGACTTTAAGAACCAGGAGGAGAACTACGCCGTCCGGCATGCCAACGGCACGGGGCCTTTCGTTCTCGTCAGCCGCGAGCCGGACGTGAAGACGGTGATGAAGCGGAACGAGAACTACTGGGGTAAAGGGCAGATGACCGCGGATATCAGCGAGCTCGTCTACCTCCCCATCAAATCGGATGCGACCCGCGTTGCAGCACTTCTGTCGGGCGAGGTCGACTTCGTGCAGGATGTGCCGGTGCAGGACATCCAGCGCCTGCAGAGTGACGAAAACCTTCGTGTCGTCGTCGGACCCGAGAACCGTGCCATCTTTCTCGGCATGAACGTCGGCGATTCCGAGCTGAAATCCTCCGACATCAAGGGCAGGAACCCGTTTGCCGACAAGAACGTGCGGCATGCCATCAACATGGCCATAAATCGGCAGGCGATTCAGCGCGTAGTCATGCGCGGCCAGTCGATTCCGACCGGCATCATCGCGCCTCCCGGGGTCAACGGCTACACGAAGGAGCTCGACGTCATTCCGCCGAACGACGTCGAGAAAGCGAAGCAGATGGTGGCGGAGGCCGGTTATCCGGACGGCTTCTCGGTCACGCTCCATTGCCCAAACGATCGCTACGTCAACGACGAGGCGATCTGCCAGGCGGTGGTCGGGCAGCTTGCCCAGATCGGGATCAAGGTGAATCTCGTCTCGCAGTCGAAATCCCTGCATTTCCCGACCATTCAGAAAAACGAAGCGGATTTCTATCTGCTTGGCTGGGGCGTGCCGACGTTCGACAGCCACTACATCTTCTCGTACCTCTATCATACCAAGACGGATAAGGAGGGCGGCTGGAACGGCACCCGCTACTCCGATCCGAAGATCGACGAAATGACGGTCAGCCTCACTGAGGAAACCGACCTCAACAAGCGTAATCAGACCATCTCCGAGATGTGGAAGATCCTGCAGGATGAGACGATCTACGTCCCGCTGCACATCCAGACGCTGGCCTACGCGATGAAACCGGACCTCGAAATTCCCGTCGATATCTCGAACCAGCCGAAGCTGAAGTTCTTGAAGATCAAGAAGCAGCAGAAGCAGTAACCGCCATAGGGCCGGCAGCTGCCGGCCCGTCTCTAGTGGTCCGATTCCGACATTTGCATCCCGCCGCGGCAGGCTCGAGAGCAAATGTCGGAATCAAAAGGACCACTAGCAACCATCTGATTCTAGTGGAGCATTTGAATTTGACATTTGATGCGACGCGTGCCGCAAATGGGGATCAAATGTCAAATTCGCTCCACTAGCAGGCCGCGATGGTCGCCTATGCTCTGAGAAGCCTCGCGCAGGCTGTGCTGGTGCTTCTGGCGGTCGCTTTCATCGCCTTCTCGATGTTTCGCTTTGTCGGTGATCCGGTCGCCAACATGGTGGGGCAGGAGGCGAGCCAAGCTGACCGCCGCGAGCTTGCCGAGCGGCTCGGCCTCAACGATCCGATGATCGCGCAGTTTGGCCGCTTCGTCAGCGATGTGGCGCGGGGCGAGTTCGGCATCTCCTATCGCCACGGCCGCAAGGTGTCCGACCTCATCCTGGAGCGATTGCCGGCCACCATGGAGCTGGCCGCGTTATCAGCGGTTTTCGCTGCCCTGATGGGGATCATCCTGGGTGTCTACACGGCCATCCGGCGAGGCGGCCTCGTGGCACACGTCATCATGACGACTTCGCTTGCAGGCGTGAGCCTGCCGACCTTTCTCATCGGCATCGGCCTGATTTACCTGTTTGCCGTCGAGCTTCGATGGCTGCCCTCCTTCGGACGCGGTGAAACCGTCAGGATCGGCTGGTGGACGACGGGGCTGCTCACCCCATCGGGCCGAGCCTCGCTCGTCATGCCGGTGGTGACGCTGGCATTTTATCAGCTCACTCTCATCATGCGTCTGGTGCGGGCCCAGATGCTGGAAACGCTAAGGACGGATTACGTCAAGTTCGCCCGTGCCCGTGGTCTCCCGGAGAGCCGCATCCACTTCAAGCATGCGCTGCGCAACACGCTCATCCCGGTGGTAACGATCGCCGGGCTGCAGTTCGGGTCGGTAATCGCCTTCGCTATCGTGACGGAAAGCGTGTTCCAGTGGCCAGGGCTTGGCGCGCTCTTCGTCCAGGCCGTGCAGTTCGTCGATATTCCTGTGATGGCGACTTACCTGCTGTTCGTCGCGCTGGTGTTCGTGGTCGTCAATCTCGTGGTCGACCTGCTCTATTTCGTGCTCGATCCTCGGCTGAGGGCCGGCCGCGCTCTGGCGGAGAGATAGGGAGGCGCCGTGCAGAAGCTTAGACGGACGCCGGTAGCGCGATCGGAGGCCCTCCGCTCAAGACTGCATCGCGCCTGGGATTCGGATCTCGCGTGGAGCTTCCGGCACTCCCCCGTCGCCATCCTCGCCAGCACCACGGCGGTCGCTATCATTCTATTGGCCGTGCTGGCGCCCTGGGTTGCGCCGCAGGATGCGTTCGATCCGGGAGCCGTTCGCCTGGACGATGGCTTCCTCGAGCCGATTGACCGCAGCCCCGGCACCGGCATGCTGCATGTATTCGGGACGGATAGTCAGGGCCGGGATCTGCTCTCGGCAATCCTCTACGGCAGCCGCGTGTCGCTACTGGTGGGCTTCGCGGCGGTCGGCTTCTCAATGGTGCTGGGTGTGCTGCTGGGGCTGATTGCAGGCTTCCTCGGCGGTCGGACGGACGCCGTGATCATGCGTATCGCCGATGTGCAGCTATCGTTCCCGGCGATCCTGATGGCGCTCCTCGTATTCGGTGTCGGCCGCGGCCTCATCCCGCCATCGCAGCACGAGGAAATGGCGATTGCAGTGCTCATCGTCGCCATCGGCCTCTCGCACTGGGCTCAGTACGCACGCACGGTCCGCGGCTCGACGATGGTCGAGAAGGGCAAGGAATACGTCCAGGCCGCCCGTGTCATGGGCCGGCCCTCGTTCGCCATCATGCGCGAGCATGTGCTGCCGAATGTCCTCGGCCCCGTGCTGGTCATTGCCACCATCAATCTCGCACTGGCGATCATCGAGGAGGCGACGCTGTCGTATCTCGGGGTCGGAGTACCACCGACGCAGCCCTCGCTCGGCACGCTGATCCGCGTCGGACAGCAGTTCCTGTTTTCGGGCGAATGGTGGATCCTCTTCTTCCCCTCGATCGCCCTCATCGTCCTCGCCCTCGCCATCAACCTGCTCGGGGACTGGCTGCGGGATGCTCTGAACCCGAGGCTGAAGTGATGGAATCGCCCGCACGGGAAATTTCCACGCGCCCGGACATGCCGGTGCCCGTGCTTTCGGTTCGCAACCTGCACGTCGCCTTCGCCACCCGGCGGGCAGACCTTGTTGCGCTAGAGGGTGTGTCCTTCGACATCGCCAGGGGCGAAGTCCTGGGCGTAGTGGGAGAATCCGGAGCAGGCAAGTCGGTCACCGGCGCCGCGGTTATCGGACTGATCGAGCCGCCCGGACGCATCACGTCAGGCGAAATCCACCTTCAGGGCGAGCGTATCGACAACCTTCCGCTGGGCGCGATGCGCAAGATCCGCGGCAAGCGCGTCGGCATGGTGTTCCAGGACCCGCTGACCAGCCTCAATCCGCTGTTTCGTATCGGCGAGCAAATCGTCGAGACCATGACCGTGCATCTCGACGTCTCGACCGCCCACGCCCGTGAGCGTGCGATCGCGCTGCTGGGCGAAGTCGGTATTCCAGCCTCCGAGCAGCGCATCGACGCCTATCCGCACGAGCTATCGGGCGGTATGCGTCAGCGGGTGGTGCTCGCAATGGTCCTCTGCACGAGCCCGGAGTTGATCATCGCCGACGAGCCGACGACGGCGCTCGATGTTTCGGTCCAGGCACAGATCATCGCGCTGCTCAAGAAGCTGGCGAAGAGCCACGGCACCTCCGTCATGCTGATCACTCACGACATGGGAGTGATCGCCGAAATGGCGGATCGCGTGGCGGTCATGTACGC
>JAEVZQ010000424.1 GCA_023392135.1 Pseudomonadota bacterium
ACGAAGGGCCGGCGCTGCCTGATAAGCCGGATCGGCGTGGAAGTCGGCCTCCTCGTAGCCAAACGTTCCGTGACAGACGTCTTCTGGAACATCGACGACCACAGGCCCGGGCCGTCCGGTGGTCGCAACGGCGAAGGCACGGCGGATTAGCTCAGGGATCCGTTGCACGCTTTCGATGCGGATCACTTCCTTCGCCGCGGGCCGCAGGATCTCGAGCTGGCGCGACTCCTGCGTCATGTTCTTCCAGGAATGGTCGCGATGCGTATCGCCGGTCAGCACGACGAGCGGCGAGCCCGCATTCAGCGCCTCGACGAGGCCTGTGACGAGATTGGTCGCGCCGGGCCCCAGTGTGGCATCGGCGAGCCCCACACGGCCGGACACCTTCGCATAGGCATCGGCTGCGAAGACGCCGGCGCGCTCGTCGTTGATCAGGTGATGCGCAAGGCCGAGCCGTCGGGCGGCATCGTAGAACGGCAGCAGCTGGAAGCCGCCCATGCCGAACATCGGCCCGCCCTCGTGCGCCTGGATCATGCGCGCCAAGGCTTCGCCGCCGGTCATCTCGTTTGCGGACATCTAGAACTCCTTGATATCAGATCGAATAGCCGAGGTGTCGCGGTAGCCAGAGCGCGAGCTCCGGGAACGCAACCACGAGTACGAGCACGACAGCCATGGAGAGGACGAACCAAAGCACCCAGCGCACAGTGGCCTCGATCGGCACGCCGGCAACCTTGCACGTGACGAACAGGTTCACAGCGACGGGGGGCGTGACTTGGCCGATCGCGATGTTGAGGGCCATGAGCACGCCGAACCAGGTTAGATTCCAGTCTAGCTTCAGTGCCACCGGATAGAGCAGTGGCAGCGAGATGAGGTAGATCGACGGCCCGTCGAGCAGCATGCCAAGGAAGAGGATGAGGACCATCACGAGGCAGAGTACGATAAGCGGATCACCGGTGAAGGCTAGAATGGCGTTGGCCGCCTGATCAAAGGCGCCGAGCGTTGAACCCGCAAACGCGAACAGGCCCGCCAGCGCGATGATGATCATGATGACGGCCGTAGTCTCGGCAGACTCGGCGAGGATCTCTAAGATACCCTTCAGGCTGAAGGCGCGCGCCAGGAAGCCAACGACGAGACCATAGACGGCAGCGACAGCCGCAGCTTCCGTGGGAGTAAAAAGCCCACTTCTCAGCCCTCCCAGGATGATCACAGGCGCAAACAGGCCAGGCAATGCATGCCAGAACGAGCGCCAGAACGGAGGGCGCTCCTCGCCCTCACAAGCGTCGAAGCCGTGTTTGCGGCTAATCAACAGAGTCGGGATGATCAGTGCGAGGCCGACGAGAAGGCCCGGCACCAGACCGGCAGCAAAGAGAGACCGCAGATCGGTACCCGGCACGAGGACGCCATAGATGATCAGCGCGAGCGAAGGCGGAATGAGAATAGCCGTCGACGCGCCTGCGGCGATCACGCTCGCAGAGAAGGCATCGGGATAGCCGGCGCGCCGCATGCTCGGGATCATGATGGTTGCGACCGCAGCCGCATCAGCGGGGCCGGAGCCCGACATGCCACCCAGGATCATGCAGACGAGGATCGCGACGATCGCCAGGCCGCCCCTGCGCGGACCGACGATGGCCTGCATGAAGGTGACCAGCCGCGCCGCAACGCCGGCCCGCTCGAAAACGACGCCCGTCAGAACGAAGAGCGGGATGGCGATCAGTGGATACTTGTTTATCGAGTTGTACGTGATCTGCGCAACGCTCTGCAGTGCGTTGGCATCGAGGCCGGCCGCTATCGCTGCAAAGCCGGCCAGGCCCAGCGACACTGCAATCGGCGATCCCACGAGCAGCAGGGCGAGGAATACGGCAACGAGGACGATGTTTGCCGTAATCATCGCGCGCCCCTCTCCTCCTGCCACCAGGCGAACAGGATGCGGCCCATGATGAGGAGCGACAGGAGGGGCATCCAGACCGTATATCTCCAGGACGGGATACCGAGGCCCGCGGAAAGCTCCTCAAACCGGTACTCGTCCCAGGCGAGCCAGCCGCCATACCAGGCGATAAGCCCGAACATCACCAGCGAGGCCAGCCGCGCCACGGCTCTGCAAGACCGACGCCAGTTGCGCCCGTATTCAGCGAAGAACGCCACGCGCATGTGGCTCCTGCGCGCAACGCCGATGGAAGTCCCGACGAACGTCAGGAGCACCATGAGAAATGTCGAGTACTCCTCCGTGAACGCGAAGGAGTAGTTGCTGATGTAGCGCACCAGCACGTTGGCGAAGCTGATTGCGCAGATGCCCGCCATCGCCAGCGCCGCTACGAGGCGCTCGACTGGCAGCAGACGGTCCCCTTCCTCTGGCGCCGCTGAATGTGCTTCTGAACTGGGATCGTGTGCCATGAAGCGCTGATGCAGAATGTGCGCGGGATGCGGAAATCGGTCCACTCACAGGAATGCGCCTGCAGGTGGACCGTTTGGCTCTGCCCTACTTCTTGCGGTTGGCCACGGCCTTCTCGGCCGAGTCGACGAGCTCGGCGCCGATGCGGGCCTTCCACTTGTCGTAGACGGGCTTCGTCACTTCCTGGAAGGCCTTCAGCTCCGCAGGTGTCAGCTCCGAGATCGTCACGCCGAGCTTCTTGATGGTTTCGAGCTCGGAAGGGTCCTCCGGGGTCACGCCCTTGCGCGCCACCTCGATGCCGTACTTGCCGGCTTCCAGCGCAGCCTCGCGGACGATCTTCTGATCCTCGGGCGTGAAGCTGTTCCAGACCTGCTTGTTGACCGAGAAGATCAGCGGGTCGGCAACGTAGCGCCACAGGGTCACGAACTTCTGGCCTACCGTGTGCAGCTTCGCGACGGTGTAGATGGAGAGCGGGTTCTCCTGGCCGTCGACAGCGCCCGTCGAAAGCGCCGGCTGCGCATCGGCCCAGCTCATCTGGGTCGGGTTGGCGCCGAGCGCCGTGAACGTGTCGTTGAAGAGCGGCGAGCCGACGACGCGGATTTTCAGGCCCTTCAGATCCTCCGGCTTTCGAACCTCGTGCTTGGAGTTGGTGAGTTCACGGAAACCGTTCTCACCCCATGCGAGCGGCACGATGTCCTTGGAGGCGATGATCTCGAACAGCTTCTTGCCCGGCTCACCCTGCGTGAGCGCGTCGATCGCCGCATAGTCCGGCATCAGGAAGGGCATGGAGAAGAGGTTCAGCTCAGGCACCTGCGGCGACCAGTTGATGGTCGAGCCAACCGCCATGTCGATGATGCCCTGGCGCATGGCGGTGAATTCCTTGGTCTGGTCACCGGCCACGAGCTGCGCACCGGGATAGACCTTCATGTTGATGCGGCCGTTCGTGCGCTCCTTTACGAGATCGGCCCAGCGCTGTGCCGACAGGCCCCACGGGAAGGGCACTCCGACGACGGTCGAGATCTTGTATTCGCTCTTGTAGTCCTGGGCCTCAGCCGGCGCGCTCGCGAAGGCACCGGCCAGAAGCGCGGGCAAGGCAAGCCCGGCGACGACTTTTCTGAACAATTTCATTGGCGTTTTCTCCATTTCAAGCGGCGAGAAGATCCCGGACGGCTTTCACGACTGCCGCCTCGGTGACGCGTGCGGCATCCTCGAGCGGCGGAGCGTAGCTGATCGGAATGCGTGGCGCGGCAAGGCGGCAGACAGGTGCCTTTAACCTGCTATGCAATGTTTCGCCAACAGTTGCTGAAATCTCGGCACCGAACCCCGCGACCGACACGGACTCGTGCACCACCAGGAGCCGGCCCGTCTTATCGACGCTCCTGAATACGGCCTCCTTGTCCCACGGCCACAGCGTCCGCAGGTCGATGACCTCGACGTCGATTCCGCTCTCGGCGAGTGTGCCAGCCGCCGTAGTAGCCACGTGCACCTGCCTCGACCATGAAACGATCGTCGCCTGAGTGCCTTCCCGCACCAGCCGCGCCTGCCCGAACGGCACCGTGTAGTCGGGATCGTCCGGCACTTCACCTTCGAGCGGCCAGAGCCCCTTGTGCTCCATGTAGACGACGGGGTCGTCGCAACGGATCGCAGCTTTAAGCAGGCCCTTGTTGTCGGCCGGCGTCGATGGGCAGACCACGACGAGGCCCGGAATATGCGCGTACCATGCCTCCAGCGACTGCGAATGCTGGGCCGCAGAGGAGCGCCACATGCCGATCGGCTCGCGCACGACGAGCGGCACTTTGGTCTGGCCGCCGAACATGTAGCGCGCCTTGGCCGCCTGGTTCACGAGCTCGTCGACCGCGCACAGCGCGAAATCGGAAAAGCGCATCTCGACCACGGGCCGCGTGCCGGTCATGGCGGCACCGACCGCAGCCCCCATGATGCAGGCTTCGGAAATGGGCGCATCCGAGATGCGCTCGGATCCGAATTCATCGACGAGGCCGCGGTATTGGCCGAACACGCCGCCGCGCCCCAGATCCTCACCGACGGCCCACACGGTCGGGTCGCGCCGCATCTCCTCCGCGAGCGCCACCCGCGAAGCGTCAAGGTAAGTCATCTGCGCCATCAGAACGCCTCCACGCGCGGATCGCCGATATCCTGAACATCGACGTAGGCCTGCTCCGGGGGCGGATAAGGCGTCGCGACGGCAGTCTCGTAGGCTGATTTCATCTCGGCTTTCGCAGCCTCGGCATCAGCAGCGATCTCGGACGCGGCAACGCCCGCCTCTCGCAGAAGCTCGGCGACGCGCGCAATCGGGTCTTCCTTCCAGCGCGCTTCCACCTCCTCTTTCGGCCGGTAGGTCGCGGCATCGGCGCCGGTATGCCCTGTGAGGCGATAGGTGCGAGCTCTCAAGAAGCGCGGACCACCACCGGCCCGAACCGCTGCGGCGAGCTCCGCGGCTGCCGCATCGACGGCGAGAACGTCATTGCCATCGACGTCGAGCGTGTGAATGCCGAGGCTTTCCGCGCGGGCGGCCGGCCCGCCGCCAGCCGTCATGGTCTGTGTACGCGTAGTCGCCGCGAACCCGTTGTCCTCGCAGACGAAGAGGACGGGCAAGTTGAACACCTTCGCCCAGTTGAGCCCTTCGAGGAACGGTCCCCGGTTGATGGCGCCGTCGCCGAAGATGCAGCAGACGATCCGGTCTTCCTTCTTCAGCTTGATGGCGTGCGCCGCGCCGGCAGCGATGACGATGTTTGCCGAAACGACACCGTTGGCGCCCAGCATGCCGACGGAAAAGTCGGCGATGTGCATCGAGCCGCCCTTACCGCCACAGTTGCCCCCTTCGCGGCCGAGCAGCTCGCGCATCATGGCGAGCGGGTCGGCGCCCTTGGCGAGCGTGTGCCCGTGACCGCGATGCGTGGACAAAAGAATGTCGTTGCGGGCGAGATTCGAGCAGATTCCGGAAGCGCAAGCCTCCTGGCCGATCGAGGGATGGATTGCGCCCAGCACGACCTTCTCATCCAGTCCGCGCAAGGCTTCCTGCTCGAATGCGCGGATACGCAGCATCAACTGGTGATGCGCGCGCAGCCGCTCGACATCGATATTACGGCGTAGACTCATGTTGGTGCAGTCAGGCTCCGGCGTGGGTGGGAATGGCAACGGGTTCGCCGCGTGCTGGCGGCTCGAGACTTTCGGCAAGGGCATCGGCTTCCTCGCGCAGGCGGTTCACAAGCCCGGGCAGTCGATCCGTGCCCATCCGATCACGAATGGCGGCGAGGCTCAAAGCCGCGACCGGACAGCCGTTCTCGGTAAGAACCGGCACGCCGATGGCCTGCATAGCCGGCACGATGCGGCCCTCGTTGAGGGCATAGCCGGTCTCCCGCGTGCGCGCGACGAGGGCGCGCAACACATCCGGTGAGAAGCCGGCATAGTCCTGCAGCCAGCGCTTGTTGCGATCGATGATCATCCCGATCTCGTCGTCCGGTAGAAAAGCGAGCAACGCGAGGCTGCCGGCACCGACTCCCAACGGCCGGCGGTCGCCCTCGTCCAGCGTCAGCGTCCGAATCGGAAAGGCGCCCACCTCGCGACCGATGCACACGGCGGCAAGCCCTTCGCGCACGGAGGCGAACATCGTGTCCTCCGTCTCACGGGCAAGTCGGCGCAATACCGGACGGATCAGTATCTCGACCTGATGCAGGCTGGCGGCGCGCCCGAGCGCGGCAGCAGCAGTGCCCAACGTGTACCGCTTTGTTTTCAGATCCTGGTTGGCGAGGCCGACCTGGACAAGGGCTCCGAGCAGACGATGCGCAGTCGTCTTCCCGAGAGCGGCCTTCTCGGCGATGTCGCTCAGACGATGCCCGCCTTCCCCTGCCTGCGTGAGCAGGCGAAGAATCGTCGCCACACGATCGACGGTTTTGACTGCGGTTTCCTGGGTCAACGCTTTTCCCGCCAGCGCTCTTTTCGAGACACCCTTTGCAAACTGGTGGAACTTCGATAGCATGGAAACGGAACGGAGGTCATCCGGTTTTCTCGGAACGCCGGCGGCCCGCGGGGAAGAATTCCAAGGCAGCAAATGACGCGCGTTATCGAGGCGCCGACGGCCACCAAATTTCCACCCGAGGCGCGCGGATGCGTCGTCGTCTGTGGCAGCCATGGCGGGCGATACCCGGCGTATCTCGCAGCTTCGGCCGGGCTCCGCGCCGTCATCTTCAACGATGCGGGCGTTGGTCGTGACAATGCAGGGATCGCATCCCTGGCGCTACTCGGGGCGGGCGGCATGGCGGCGGCCACCGTCTCGCATATGAGTGCGCGCATCGGCGAGCCGGCCGACATGCTCGCGCGCGGCATCATCTCCCACGCAAATGAGCCAGCTCAGCGATTGGGCGTCGAGCCCGGCATGTCCTGCCGGGTCGCGGCGGAGCACCTTCACGGGGCGGAGGTCCGTCGCGTGGATATTCCTCCGTCCACCGAGGCGCGGAGCGTGCTCGCCCCGGAAGGTGCCGTCCGCCGGCTAGTGCTGATCGACTCGGCCGCGATGGTCGTCCCCGAGGACACGGAACAGATCATCATCACCGGCTCGCACGGAGGTCTCGTTGGCGGAGATCCAGCGCTCGCGCTGCAGGTCGATGGTTTTGCAGCCATCTATAACGATGCGGGAATCGGCATCGATGAAGCCGGTCTCGCCCGCCTCCCCGCGCTCGAACGTCGCAACATCCCGGCCTTCACCGTGACGGCCGCAAGTGCTCGTATTGGCGAGGCCGTATCCACCTACGAAGACGGAGTGATTTCCGCCGCGAACGCACCGGCCCGTGCGCTCGGGGCATTGCCGGGTTTGCAGGCCAAAGCCGTCCTACTGGCCTGGGCGGACGGCACGTGATCCGGGCCCAATATTGAAGACACTGGCGAGCGTGTTGCTGCCGGACACCGAAGCATCAAGCGCTTGAAGCGCAAATACGGACGAGGAAAGGGAAGAAATGAAAAAATCAGTCTGGGGAGCTCTGGCAGGGCTCGGCCTCGCCATAGGCATAGCCACGTCGGCTACAGCACAGACCGTCACACTCAAGATGGCGCACATCTATACGCCAGGAAACATCTGGTTCGAGGTCGCCGAGGACTACGCCAAGCGCGTCGCCGAGCGCTCCGGCGGCAAGATCAAGATCGAGATCGCGCATTCCGGCACGACAGGCGACTGGCCGCAATCCATCGAAGGCCTGCTGATCGGCACCAATGACATCGTGCTGCAGTCCGTCGGCACGCTGGACCGCTATAACACGATCGCCGGCATCGAGGCTTATCCCTACCTCATCCGCGACATTACCCATTTCAAGTCGGTCTACTACGGACCCATCGGCCGCGAGCTGTTCGGCGAGATCGCCAAGAAGACCGGCTTCCACATCGTCGGCGCGGGTTATCGCGGCGCCCGGCAGATGAGCTCGAACAAGCTCGTCGAGAAGCTCGATGATCTGAAAGGCGTCAAGCTCCGCGTGCCGCCGCTGAAGATGTACCGGCTGACCTGGGAATATCTCGGCGCCAGCCCCGTGCCGATGGGCGTCGCCGAGCTCTTCACCTCGCTGCAGCAGGGTGTTGTCGACGGCCAGGAGAACCCGCTCGAGGTGATCGAGGACCAGAAGTTCGACGAGGTCCAGAAGTACGTCATCGAGACCGGCCACGTTCTTGGCGCCATGACGTTCATCTTCTCCGATGCGAAGTTCAAGTCGCTGCCTGAGGAGACGCGCAAGATCC
>JAEVZQ010000484.1 GCA_023392135.1 Pseudomonadota bacterium
ACATATAGAAGAATGTGATCCCCCAGAAACCGAGGATCGACATCCGGTATGAGAAAATGGGCCGGTTTGCGCGCTTCGGCAGATAATAATACATCATGCCGAGAAAGCCGGCGGTGAGGAAGAACGCGACGGCGTTATGGCCGTACCACCACTGCGTCATCGCATCCTGCACGCCGGAGAAAGCCGAATAGCTCTTGGCGCTGGAAAATGAGATGGGAATGGCGAGGTTGTTGACGATGTGAAGCGCGGCAACAACCAGGATGAACGCCAGATAGTACCAGTTGGCGACGTAGATGTGCGGCTCCTGGCGGCGCGCCAGGGTGCGCAAATAGAGCACCAGATAAGTGACCCAGACGATCACCAGCCAGATGTCCGCATACCATTCCGGCTCGGCATATTCCTTCGATTGCGTGACGCCCATCAAATAGCCGCTGACCGCAAGCACGCAGAACAGGTTGTAGCCGATGAGTACGAACCACGGACTGAGCTGATCCGGCATCCGAGCGCGCGACGTGCGCTGCATGACGTGGAAGGACGTAGCGATCAGGGCGTTGCCGCCGAAACCGAAAATGATGCCGGTGGTGTGGACCGGCCGCAGCCGTCCGAAGCTTGCCCACCCCGCGTCGAAGGTCAGGTTCGGATAGGCCAGCAGCCACGAAACCCAATCGCCGATGAACATTGCGAAGACGGCCCATACCATCGCCACCACGACGCCGGCCTTGACGGGATCGTCGTAATATTGCGTGAGCCGGTCATCGTTCGGCTCTGGAGCGTCGTAACGGGACAACACGAAGAAAGTCGCGGCAATACCGCAAATCAGAACGATGAAGCCGTGACCGCCGAGCACATCATCGCGACCTGCCGTCGCCATGATCAGGCCCCAGAAGGCCACCGCGGTCGAGATTAGGAGCGCGAGTTGCCGCTCGCCCCTGGTGAGCTGCGAGACCATCTTAGCACTGCTCTCGTTTGGACTGGTGGGGGTTTGGACGCCTGTAAAATTGATGCGTTTTCAGCTCATCTTTTATCGAAGCCCTCGCGACAAGACAAACGCTGGCTGCGGAGACATTTAGCCTCACGCGCATCCAGCCGGCCGGCGCCTCGCGACGCGCCCGGTTGGTCAGCGGCCTTGAAGGAGCAGGTTCAGATCGTGAACCGCAGTGGTGATCAGCTTCGGCGCTCCACGAGCGAAGCAATGCGGGCAAGCCGCGCGATGACGCTCGACAAAGCTTTCTCTGCTTCCGCGGATACGGGCCCAGTGGCCGACGTGAGGATCGTCTCCAGCTCTTCGCTCAGTGTCTCCAGCGGCTTCTGCGCCGTGACGAGCAAACTCAGCCGGCTCTGGCTCGCGCCGTCGTCATTGGCTGTTGCAGCATGCACCGGAACCGGAGCATCGGACAGCTCCTGCTCCAGAAGGCGTGCACCCTCCTCATCTCCGAGCTTGCGAAGCTCCTTGGCCAGCGCGCGATGATGGTCGGCAATCGCAGCCTCACGTTCCGCGATGAATGTGCGCAGCTCCTCGACCGTCTCGACCGTCGGCTGCCGGGTTCGCGGCAGGCCCAGATGATAGGCGCTGCGCCGCCACCGCCGCAGCAAAACCGCGTGTTGCAGCGCCTGCATTGCCAGCTTTTCGGCCTCGCCGGCGACAGCTGGATCGCCCGCATGCGCGGCCATGTAGCTGTACATCGAGAAGGCTCGCTCCTCGTTCCGCACGGCGATGGCCAGGGCACGATAAGGCGTGATCAGGGCGCTGCCGGCGATCTCGTCCCATGAGGCCGAGCGCTCAGCCGGCAGCCGCCATTGGAAGTCCTCCAAAGCCGGAACGTCCTGCCCCAGCTCCCGAGCCCATTGCGCGACGGCGGCCACATGCTTTTGCTCCTCCGCCAGCATGCGCCGGAATGCCTGTGCCGTGGCGTGCTCCCCTCGCCGCTCCATGAGGTCTGCGAGCCGGCCATAGCGGTGCACCGCGTCCTGCTCGATCGCGTTCGCGACGCCAATCAGGTCCCGTAAAGTCATACAGGTCAGATCGAGGTGCTTCGGCAACGGCTCCTGCATCAGGTCTCCCTCTCACCAGCTTATCGTGTCACACCACAATCGGTCCAAATTTGATCCAGGACAACGTGCATCCCTCTACGAATTCCTAAGGGATGCCATCGTATCAGCCGCGAGACAGGACAGTGCACGACCGGATGGGAACCAGAGGGGCTGTCGGCTTGAGCAGAATTGCGATTATTTTCCTGGCCTGGTGCGCCCTCGCGATGCCGGCCCTGGGCGCTGAGCGCGCCGGCCCTAATCTCTCGACCTTCCTGTCGAAGCTTTCCGCCTCGGACCTGGTGCCGGGCGCGGACCGCTTCGGACCGGCTGAGGGACAGCCGCCGATCGCGCCTGCCTATCGCGGCAACGAAGTCGTCGGGCATGTCTTCCTCAACTCAGACCACACTAACGCTGTCGGCTACTCGGGCAAGCCGATCCACATTGTCGTCGGCATCGACACCGAGGGAACGATCGTCGGCCTGAACCTCGTCAAGCACAGCGAGCCGATCGTACTCATAGGGATCTCGGAAAAGCGGGTAATCGCCTCGCTGACCCCGTTCATCGGCTACAACCCGATCAAGGGGACGGCCGAAAGCAAAGGGCCGCCGCAGGCTGACATCGTCAGTGGCGCCACGGTCACCGTGCTGGTGATGGGCGATAGTATCGTCCGCTCGGCAATCCATGCTGCGCGTCTCCTCGGCCTCGGTGGGCCGACGGCAGGGGAAGCTGCAGAGAAAACTCATGTACTCGACCCCGAGGCCGGAAAGATCAGCGATTGGGTAACCCTCCTCGGGGAGGGCTCGATCAGACGGCTCCACCTCACGAAGGGCGAGGTCAACGAGGCTTTCCGCAGCCGGGGTGATGCCACCGCAGCGGGTCGACCGGAGCGTGGCGCGCCCGAGGACCCGTTCATCGATCTCTACGTGGCCCTCGCATCTCAACCCGCGATCGGCCGCAGCCTGCTCGGCGATGCCGAGTTCGCAAACCTGCAGCAGATGCTCGAGCCCGGGCAGCACGCCATCCTCGTCGCAGGCAACGGACCATATTCCTTCAAGGGGTCCGGATATGTGCGCGGCGGCATCTTCGACCGCATCGAGGTGATCCAGGGGGGCGAGACGATCCGCTTCCGAGATCGGCTCCACCGCCGGATCGGCAGCATCGAGGCAGCCGGCGCCCCACGCTTCAAGGAGATCGGCGTCTTCCTGATCCCGGATAACGTGTCATTCGACCCGACAGAGCCGTGGCAGCTTCAGCTTCTGGTGCAACGGGCGACGGGCGCGCTCAAAAAGGCCTTCATTACATTCGAGGTCGGCTACCAGATACCGGCCCTCTACACCAAAAAGGTCCCACCGAAGGAGCCGAAGGCGCCCCAGCGGCAATCGACCTCCGCGCCTGCTGCGCCCGCACCACCCGCGGCCGGGGAATTTTCGATCGACGCAGAGGAAACGCCCCTTTGGCAACGCATCTGGTGGAGCAAGCCTTTCGCGATCGGCGGGCTACTGGTGATGCTGTCGGTGCTCACCCTGATCTTTTTCTTCCAGGATTTCCTGGTGAAACGCGAGGTGCTGTTCGACCGGGTGCGGCTGGCCTTCCTGTTCGTGACGCTGATCTGGCTCGGCTGGATCGCACAGGCACAGCTTTCCGTCGTCAATGTCCTGACCTTCGCGAGCGCGCTGCGAACCGATTTTCAATGGTCCTACTTCCTGATGGACCCCCTCGTCTTCATCCTCTGGTTCTCGGTCGCCGCGGCGTTGCTGTTCTGGGGGCGTGGCCCCTTTTGCGGCTGGCTCTGTCCCTTTGGCGCCTTGCAGGAGCTGTCGAATCGCGCTGCCAAGGCATTGAAAGTGCCGCAGCTCAAGATTCCCTGGGCCGTTCACGAGCGCCTCTGGCCGATCAAGTACATCATTTTCCTGATGCTGTTCGGCGTTTCGCTGGGCTCGCTCGAGCTGGCAGAAAAGCTGGCCGAGGTCGAGCCGTTCAAGACGGCGATAATCCTGCACTTCATGCGGGACTGGTGGTTCGTCCTTTTCGCTCTCGCGCTGATCGGGGCTGGCCTGTTCGTCGAGCGCTTCTTCTGCCGCTATCTGTGCCCGCTCGGCGCTGCGCTGGCGATTCCCGGACGCCTCAGGATGTTCGACTGGCTCAAGCGCTATCGCGAATGCGGCAATCCCTGCATGCGTTGCTTCAATGAATGCCCGGTCGAGGCGATTCATCCTGAAGGGCATATCAACCCGAACGAGTGCATCTCGTGCCTGCACTGCCAGGTGCTCTACCACCACGACCGCAAGTGCCCGGTGGTGATCCAGCGCCGCTTGCGGCGGGAGAAGCGGTCGGCGCTGGCGCAAGGCAGTGCGGCTTCCCCGGACATGGTTCTGCCGCGTCGGCCCGGCATCCGCGCGAGCAACAATCCCGAAGGCAAATTACCCACGCCAAGCAACTGAAGGAGACTGCAATGGGCAAGAAAATTTCCGACCTGGAATTGAGCCGAAGGAAACTGCTTGGCGGAAGCGCCACGCTGGCAACTCTCGCGGGCGTTGGAGGCACCTCCGGAGCGGCAGGCGTTGCCGGCGGAATGCTGATGGCCTCATCTCCGGCTGCTGCGGCCGAAAACGGCGCCCATGTCGGGCCGGGTGACCTCGACGAATATTACGTCTTCTTCTCCAGCGGTCAGTGCGGTGAAATGCGTATCATGGGGCTCCCCTCCATGCGCGAGCTCATGCGCGTCCCTGTTTTCAACCGCTGCAGCGCCACGGGCTGGGGCTCGACGAACGAGAGCCGGAAAATCCTGACCGAGGGGCTTACGCCTGATACGAAAGCCTTCCTCGAAAGCCGGGGCGGCATTTTCCTCAACGGCGACTTGCACCACCCGCACATGTCGTTCACCGACGGCACCTACGACGGGCGCTATCTGTTCATGAACGACAAGGCGAACTCCCGCGTCGCCCGCGTCCGCTGCGATGTCATGAAATGCGACAAGATCATCGAGATCCCGAACATGCAGGCGGTTCACGGCCTGCGCGTGCAGAAGTACCCGCGAACGGGCTACGTCTTCGCCAACGGCGAGCACCCGATCCCGTTGCCGAATGATGGCAAAATCCTGGACGAGCCTAAAAAGTACCACGGCATTTTCACCGCCATCGACGGCGACACGATGAAGATCGCCTGGCAGGTGATGGTCGACGGCAACCTCGACAACGTCGACGCCGATTACCAGGGCAAATATTGCTTCGCCACCAGCTACAATTCCGAGGGCGGCGTTACGCTGGCCGAAATGATGTCTGCCGAGCAGGACTGGATCGTCATTTTCAACATTGCGCGTATCGAGGAAGCGATCAAGAAGGGTGACTTCAAGGAACACAACGGTGTTCCGGTGATCGATGGCCGGCACGGCTCACGATACACACGCTACGTCCCCGTCCCGAACAGCCCGCACGGCATCAACACTGCGCCGGACGGCATCCACGTCGTCGCCAACGGCAAGCTGTCGCCGACCGTGACGGTGTTCGACGTCCGCCGGTTCGATGACCTGTTCGACGACAAGATCAAGCCGCGCGATACCGTTGTCGCCGAGCCGGAGCTCGGACTGGGGCCGTTGCACACCGCCTACGACGGACGCGGCAACGCCTATACGACGCTGTTCATCGACAGCCAGATCTGCAAGTGGTCGATCGACAAGGCAATCCGCAAATTCAAAGGCGAGGATGTCGAGCCGATCATCCAGAAGCTCGACGTCCACTACCAGCCGGGCCACAACCATACATCCATGGGCCAGACCAAGGAGGCCGATGGCAAGTGGCTCCTGTCGCTCAATAAGTTCTCCAAGGACCGCTTCTTGAACGTCGGACCGCTGAAGCCGGAATGCGATCAGCTCATCGACATCTCCGGTGACGAGATGGTGCTCGTCCACGATGGCCCATCCTTTGCCGAGCCGCATGATGCCACCATCGTGCACCGCTCGAAGGTCAATCCGGTGCACGTCTGGGATCGCAACGATCCGATTTTCGAGGAGGCCCGTCGGCAGGCCGAAGCGGACAACGTGGATCTCGAAAACGCAGCCGATGTGGTCCGCGACGGCAACAAGGTGCGCGTCTACATGTACTCGGTCGCGCCGTCCTTCAGCCTCGAAAGCTTCACTGTGAAGCAGGGTGACGAGGTTACCGTCTACGTGACCAACATGGATGACGTGGAAGACCTCACGCACGGGTTCACGCTGGTCAACTACGGGGTCGCCATGGAGGTCGCACCGCAGGCAACCGCATCGATCACCTTCATCGCGGACCGGCCTGGCGTCTACCACTACTACTGCCAGTGGTTCTGCCATGCTCTGCACATGGAAATGCAGGGCCGCATGCTGGTCGAGCCGCGCGCGGCCTGAGATGAGGCGCCGTCTTCTCCAGATGCTTCCGGCAGCGATCGTCGTGGCCTTGGCCGCGACGGCGCTGTCGGCGGCAGCCGAGCCTCAGATCGTCAACGCCGGCGAGCCGGTGCAGACTGTCATCGACCGAGCTGGGCCGAATTCTGTCGTCCGGCTCGGCGCGGGCCGGCACGCCGGACCGCTGGTTCTCGACAAGCCGCTCACCGTCATCGGTGAGGACGGTGCGATTCTCGAGGGACCAGGAGAAGGCAGCGTAATAACAGTCAACGCGTCGGACGTGCGGATCGAGGGGCTGGAGATCACCGGCTCGGGTCGCGACCTGCCCGCGATGGATTCAGCCATTCTCGTCAAACGCACCGCCAAGCGCGCCGTCATCCGATCCAATCGGCTGATCGGCAATCTGTTCGGCGCGTATCTGCACGGGGCGGCGGATTCTGTGGTCGAGAATAACGTCATTATCGGACGGAACGATCTCCGCCTTTCGGAGGCCGGCAACGGCGTATCGATCTGGAATGCGCCCGGTGCGAAGGTGATCGCAAACAAAATTGATCAGGTGCGGGACGGCATTTTCGTCAACACGAGCAAGCGCAATGTTTTCGCCGGCAACACCTTCACAAATCTGCGCTTTGCCATTCATTACATGTACACCCATGACAGTCAGGTGATCGGCAATCGCTCGACCGGCAATCACGTCGGCTGGGCGATCATGAACTCCAACAGGCTCGAGATTCGCGACAACGTCTCCGAGAGCGACCGCGACCACGGCCTGCTCCTCAACACCACCAACAATTCCGAGGTGACGGGGAATATTGTCCGCCGGGGCGGGGAGAAATGCGTCTTCATCTATAATGCGAATAAAAATCACCTAACCGATAATCGTTTCGAAGGCTGCCCGATCGGCATCCATTTCACTGCCGGATCAGAGCGCAATGTCATGACCGGCAACGCCTTCGTCGCCAATCAGACCCAGGTCAAATACGTCGGCACGCGCTATCTCGACTGGGCGCATGACGGGCGCGGGAATTACTGGAGCGACAACCCCGCATTCGATCTCGACGGCGACGGCATCGCCGACCGGCCCTACCGGCCGAACGACATCATGGACGAGGTGCTATGGCGGCTGCCGCAGGCCAAGGTGCTGGCCACGAGCCCCGCCGTCCAGATCGTCCGCTGGGCTCAGTCACGCTTCCCTGCGCTTTACCCCGGCGGGGTGATCGACAGCGCGCCGCTGATGCAGCCCCCGAAGCTTGCCGTGGAGGCCCAGCAATGACGCGCATTGCCGAGTGGTCCGCCGCGACGAAGCAGTATGGCTCCATAACGGCGGTCAGCGATGTTTCGCTGGCGCTCGAGCTGGGCGAGGTGATCGCCCTCGTCGGTCACAATGGTGCCGGCAAGACGACGCTGATCAAGCTTCTCTTGGGTCTCATCCAGCCGACGGCGGGCACGGTCCGTTTGCTCGGCCCCGATCCGGCCAGCCGTGGCGGTGCGGATGCCCGGCTCCGAATCGGGTTTCTTCCGGAGAGCATCGCCTTCCACGGCTCCATGACGGGGCTTGAGCTGATGGGCTTTTATGCCCGCCTCAAAGAGCAATCACCGCGTGCCAATCGCGATCTGCTGGCGAAAGTCGGGCTGACCGAGGCTGCCAAGCGGCGCGTCGGGACCTACTCGAAGGGGATGCGTCAGCGGCTCGGGATTGCGCAGGCGCTCATTGGTGATCCCAAACTTCTCATCTTCGACGAGCCGACGAGCGGGCTCGACCCCGCCTCCCGCAGCGCAGTTTATGCCATGATCGGCGAGCTGCGCGCGGCCGGCACCACGGTTCTCATCTGCACGCACGCGCTGTCGGAGGTGGAGCATCTCGTCGACCGGGTAGCCGTGATGCACACGGGCCGCCTGCTCGCAGCCGATACCATGGCCGATCTGCATGCCCGCGTGAATGCCGAGGCGCGCATCCTGCTCAGTGTCCGACCCTGCACGACGGGCCGTGTCCTCGAGCGGCTGGGCGATACCGTTCGCTGCCGGCGGCGAACCGAGACCTCGCTCGAGCTGGTCGTCGGTCGGACGGAAAAACTGGACGTCCTGGCCGGTCTCGCCGGGATGCGCGATCTGATCACCGACATCGAGATCACCGCGCCACGTCTCGAGGACCTCTATCATCGGCTCGTCGAGAGTACGGGAGGCGGCCAGTGAAAGCGCTCACCATCGCAGCCCAGGAGATCCGCGTCGGCTTGCGAAACCGCTGGGTCATGGCGGCGACGCTCGTCATGGCCGTCTTCGCCCTGTCGCTCGCCCTGCTAGGGAGTGCTCCAACCGGAACGGTGGGCGCGGTTCCGCTCGCCGTCGTGGTCGTCAGCCTCGCGAGCCTCACCATCTTCCTGGTTCCGCTGATCGCCCTGATGCTGTCGTTCGACGCCATCGTCGGAGAGCACGAGCGGGGCACGCTGATGCTTCTCCTGGCCTATCCCGTGGCGCGCTGGCAGGTCGTCGGCGGCAAGATGATCGGCCAGACCGCCATCCTCGCCGTCGCAATCCTGATCGGCTACGGCAGCGCCGCCGCGGCCCTGGTGCTGAAAGGCGATGCCGGTCCCGATGCCTGGACCGCATTCTCCGGCCTTGTCGCAACCTCGGTGATGCTCGGAGCGAGCTTCGTCGCGCTGGGTTGCCTCGCCAGCGCCATCGTCCGCGACCGGGCGACCGCCGCAGGGCTGGCCGTCGGCATCTGGCTGTTCTTCGTGCTGATCTACGATACGGCGCTGCTCGGCTTCCTCGTGGCCGACCAGGGGCGGATCGTCAGCAAGAGCGCGCTCGATACGCTCCTGCTGCTCAACCCCGCCGACGCCTACCGGCTGTTCAACACGACGGCTTCGGGAGCCGCATCGGTCTACAGCGGCATGGCCGGACCGGCCGAGGCCGTGCTTCCGCCCGTCATCCTCATCATTGCCCTCGCCGCGTGGATCGTGCTGCCCGCATTGGCGGCAGTGGCGGCCCTGCACAGGAGACCTGTATGAGCCTGCGTATTCTTCTCTCAGCCGTCCTGGCGGCAAGCGTGCTCGCCGGCTGCAAGGACGAGGTGACGACGGCTGCGGCGCCGTCCCCGCTCGAAGCCCAGGCCGATGCGACCGGCCATTACTGCGGAATGCTGCTCTCCGATCATACAGGGCCGAAGGGCCAGATCCACGTCACGAGTGGCCCGCCCTACTGGTTCTCGTCGGTACGCGATACGATCGCCTTCACCCGCCTTCCCGAGGAGCCGCGCGACATCGTTGCCATCTACGTCAACGACATGGGCCGTGCGGGCAACTGGGACCAGCCGGAGCCCGGCACGTGGATCGATGCCCGGCAGGCACATTTCGTCATTGAGAGTGACCAGGCCGGCGGCATGGGTGCACCCGAGGCGGTGCCGTTCTCCGACCCCGCAGCGGCGGAGGCGTTCCGGGCGAAGCATGGCGGCCGGGTCGTCCGGCTCGAGGAAGTCCCCGACGCGTACGTCCTCGGCGCGGTGGAGCTCGAGCATCAGGCGAACGGCACCGACAGCCATCATTCCAGCGAGTGAGGAAAGACAGATGCTGACGCGCAGGCGATTTCTCGCCATCGCCGCAACCGCAACCGCACTGCCAGGCTTGCCCGCAGCAGGCCGGGTGCAAGCCGCGGCAGCCCCCGTCGTCTGGCGCGGGGTGGCCATGGGGGCGCTGGCCTCGATCACGCTCGCGCATCCCGACCGCGCAGCCGCGCGCCGCTGCATCACACGCTGCGTTGCAGAGATCGACCGGCTCGAATCGATTTTCAGCCTGTACCGGCCCGATTCCGCGATCGCGCGGCTCAACCAGGAGGGCATTCTCGCGTCGCCGCCACAGGAGCTGCTGGAGGTTTTGTCCTTCAGCCTCGGACTGGCCGAGGCCACAGGCGGAGCATTCGATCCCACCATTCAGCCGCTCTTCCGCGCATACCTCGAGCATTTCGGCGCCACTCCCATACCCACGGCGCCGCCTGCACCGGATCGCATAAAGGAGGCCCTGGCGCTCGTCGGCCACAAACAGGTGGAGGTGGATGAAGGCGGGATCCGCTTTTCGCGGCACAGTATGGCCATTACGCTCAACGGCGTCGCGCAAGGCTATGTCACGGACCGGATCGCGGCGCTTCTGCGAGGGGAAGGCTTCAACGACGTGCTGCTCGATCTCGGCGAGCTACGCGCCGCGGGCCGGCACCCGGACGGACGCCCGTGGCGGGCGGCTGTAAAAGATCCGGCGGGCGAACGCAACAGCGTGCTGACGGTCGACCTCGCCGAAGCACAGCCTGCACTTCCCGCGCTCGCCACGTCAGCCGGGCACAGCACGGTCTTCGATCGCGATGGCCGCTGGCACCATCTGCTCGATCCGCGCACCGGCTCCAGCGCCCGCCAACACGCCTCCGTCACGGTCGCGGCAAAAGAGGCAATGATCGCCGACGGTCTCTCGACCGCGCTCTCAATCGTGCCGCCTGCTGAGGCGGGCCTCCTGCTCAAAGCGCATGCGCCGGCTCGGGCCTGGCTTCTCGACGCGAACGGTCTGATGATGCAGCACAGCGCCTGAGCCCCCTGCGGAGGCTCGCCTGGTCCAGAGTCGATTGGGCGCATTCTCGCCTCCGGCGTTTATCGGGCGTAACTGCGATGAAGTGCCTGCAGGGATCGAGAGCATGCCCAGCGACGTCAAGCGCCGTCTCGAAGCAGCCATTCGCGAAGCGGACGAGAAAAGTCGGGCTGGCTTCCGCGAAGCCCGCGTCGTCTCACCGGAGATCACGCAGGCGTTCGCCCCGGTGGAAGCGGCGGCCCGGGAGCTTGAAGATTATATCCGGTCGATTCCGGGCGTCAGCCTGATGATCAATCCCGATAGCATCTTGCTCAAGCTCGGCGACCTGGAGCTTTGGCTCAGCTACGATCCTTCGTCCAAGATATACGTCGGTGAGGAGAGCGGCCACTCCTGGTATGATAGTGAACGCTTCGCCGAGCACTATACCTGGCCCAGTGCCGAAGAGTGCACGGATGCTTTGATCAGATCCTGCGCGGAATATGTTCGCATGGCCCGCGCAATCAGCCAGTCGGCCGAGCAGAGCTGATGCATCGCATCAGGCTGGAGGAGAGGGTCGACCAGAATGCCGCGGCTGTTCGATGCCTCCCTTGTAAACGATCCCTTTGATGACCCGGGCGTCCTGATCGACGTCATGTTCGAGCGCCGCGCGCTTTTATTCGACATAGGCGACCTGTCTCGGTTGCCTCCGCGAAAGCTGCTTCGGCTATCCGACGTTTTTGTCAGCCACAGGCATATGGACCACTTTGCGGGCTTCGACCAATTGCTCAAAGTTCTGCTTGGCCGAGATCAAGTGCTCAACATCTATGGTCCGCCGGGAATGGTCGATGCGGTAGGTCACAAGCTGTCCGCATACACGTGGAATCTGGTGACAGGTTATGCAGGCAACCTGGTGATCCGCGCACATGAGCTCAACGAGGACGGCCGCCTGACGTCAGTGGCATTCCAGAGCCGACACCAATTCGCGCGCGGTAAAGCGATTACGAGCGATTGCCGCGATTTCGTCCTGCTCCGGGAGCCGCGTTTTCACGTCCAGGCGGCGTTCCTCGACCACGGCATTCCATCGCTCGGCTTTGCGCTCGAGGAAACGATGCATGTGAATGTCTGGCGCAACAGGGTTGCGGAAGCAGGCCTGAAGATCGGGCCATGGCTGCGCAATCTGAAGGAAGCCGCAGCGCGCGGCGACCCGGATGAGACGCCGATCCCAGTGGAATGGGACGAGCCACGTTCAGAAAAGCCGTCCACGCTTCCGTTGGGCCCGCTCAAGCGCGAGATCCTTCAAATCACGCCGGGACGGAAGACCGCTTATGTTGTCGATGCCGCGTACACGCCGGAAAATTGCGAGAGGATCATTGCCCTCGCAAACGACGCAGAGCTTCTGTTCATAGAAGCGCCATTCCTCGAATTCGACAGCATGCACGCCAAGGATCGGCAGCACCTGACGGCATACCAGGCCGGTTCGCTTGCACGCCGGGCCAACGTCAAGCGGATCGTGACGCTGCACTATTCACCTCGCTATGAAGGGCGCGGTTCGCAGCTCGAAATGGAGGCACTTTCCGCTTTCAAAGGGGCCGGCGGAACATGACGATCTTCCGACTTCCCCCGTTCGCTTCTGCCCCGGCACCCATTCGTTCGATCGGCAATTGCGTCCGAAAGGAATAGTCGATCAGTAACTTGCTGGAGTTGTACGCTTAATGTGGCGAGCGAATGCTTGGTGCCCCATGGGATTACGCGCCCCAGCCTGGCCGACCGGAGCGCGCAAACCGTCAGAAAGCAACGACGGGCACCCAGGCCCGCATCTACGCAGGGCACCCGATCCGGGGGCCAGCGCCAAGGTGAGGGAGAAGCACCTTTACCGCGGCCAACTTGCCACTTTAACAATTTCCGAGACGACTGGTTCCACTTAGTTGCCGCTTCGCGCAGAAAAGCTGCCCATTTTCTATGGTGATGCGTCCCGGCTGGACATTCTGAACCGGGTCCGCGTCAATAAAGCCTCTGCAATCGTTATCACGATGAATGATCCACTGGCAGCAGAGAGGATCATAGGCGAAATCCACCGGACATGGCCGCTGGTCCCTGTTTATACCCGCGCTCGAGACGGCGCACATGCGGTTCGGCTGTTGCGGCAGGGTGCGGCTGTCGCGGTGCCCGAGACGATCGAAGGCAGCCTGCAGCTTGCCGGTCATATCCTTGCCGATCTTGGGATAAATGAGGACGTGGTCCGCCGCAGACTGGAGCACCAGAGAACTCTGGAAGAGGTTTGAGATTGCAGACGAAGGTCCATTTCGAAGGGGCGAGAGGCACGCATTCGAACTGCGCAAAAGCACACGACTGTGCACGTCTGAGTCGGCGCAGCTTGATGATCGGAACGGAGGCACAGCATGGCCTTGCATGAGGTGCTCGTAGCCGACATCGGCGGGACCAATGCGCGCTTTGCCGTAGCCGACCAGGACACGTTGCAGCTTACCAACGTCGCCAGCTACCGCTGCGCGGAGTTTCCATCGATTATCGACGTTGCCCGGGGCTATCTGAGCGGTATTCCCAATCCGCCGAAAATTGCAGCCATGGCTGTTGCCGCACCCGTGGGTGGAGAATGGATCCAGTTCACGAATTCCACCTGGAAATTCCGAGTCAGCGAGCTCAGCACTGCTTTGGGATTGCGGGAGCTTCTGCTCCTCAACGACTTCGAAGCATTGGCCTATGCACTGCCGCGCCTCGAACAAACGGATCTCCATCAGATCGGCGGCGCCGGGCCGCTGGAGCATGCCACGAAGGCGGTGCTGGGACCAGGAACAGGGCTCGGTGTCGCGGGCCTCGCCTGGTCAGCGGGCGGCTGGGTGGCTGTGCCGAGCGAAGGGGGACACTCCACGTTCGCGTCGGCGGATGCGCGCGAGCTCGCAATGGTGGAGCGCCTCATAACCGGCAGGGGTCATCTGTCGGTGGAGCGCGTCGTTTCGGGTCCTGGAATTGTCGAGGTTTACCGTGCCCTGGCGGAACTACAGGGACATACCGCACCGCCCCTGAAACCCGCCGAAGTCGTCGCTCGCGCGCGCTCGGGGTCTGATCCGCTGGCCCGGGAAGCGATCGAGAAGTTCGCGACATGGCTCGGCCGCTTTGCAGGAGACGTAGCGCTGCTCTTCGGAGCCAAAGGCGGCATTTACCTCGGCGGCGGCATTGCACCGAAGCTCATCGACTTTCTCTCGGCTGGTGGATTCCGCGAAGCATTCGAGGCAAAGGGCCGGATGTCAACTTATTTGGCTCCGCTTCCGGTGTATGTGATCTTATCTGGCGAGGCGGCACTCAAGGGGGCCGCCGCAGCACTGGCGACGCGGCTGCACGAGCCATAGATCAGGACGGCTCGACCTGACCAGACGAGCCCTTGCGCCATCTGCCCATCAGGTGCATCCCAGAACCAGGTCCCAAGCTATCGCGCTATTCCTGACGCCATGTGCAATCTCTACTCCATGACCCGCGTGCCGGAAGCCGTTCGCCGGCTTTTTCGAGTGGCGCACAACCGGGCCGCGGCATACGAGCCGCTGCGGGCGATCTTTCCGGGCCACCTCGCGCCGGTCGTGCGGAAAGCCGCAGATGGCGAGAGGGAGATCGCCATTCTGTCCTGGGGCTTCATCCTGCCGCAGAACGGTCGCGCCCCGAGGCGCGTCACCAATGTCCGGGACGACAAGGTGCTCACGAGCGGCTTCTGGCGGGATTCGTTCCAGCTG
>JAEVZQ010000502.1 GCA_023392135.1 Pseudomonadota bacterium
ACGCGACCGAGCTGCTGGCCCTGCCGACGATTTACAAGGTCGGCCAACTCGCGGCGGTGGCGGCCACCATGATCTTTCTCGCGCTGTACGTCTGGCGGCTCTCCAGGGAGGCGCGGCAGATGTCGGCAGCGCTCACCGCTACGGAGCTCGTCCTCGCGCGCGAGCAGAAGCTGCACGCGCTGGATGGCCTGGCCGCTGCCGCCGCCCATGAGCTTGGCACGCCGCTCGCGACCATCGTTCTGGTCACGAGCGAGCTGCAGCGGGACGTGGAGCCGGGCACGCCGCTGGCGGAGGATATGGCCCTGCTGCGCAGCCAGGCCGATCGATGCCGTGAAATCCTGCAGAAGCTTACGCGCCAGCCGAGCGAGCGGGACCCGCTTCACGCGACGCTTTCAGTCAATCAGCTCCTCGACGAGGCGGCCGAGCCATACCGCAATTCCGGCAAAGCGATCGAGATTACATGTGCCCCTGCGGAGGGCCTGAGCGGCCGGTCTGCCAAGGAGCCGGTCGGGGAGCGCCGGCCTGGGCTCATCTACGGGGTCGGGAACCTGATCGAGAATGCGGCCGATTTCGCCCGCAGCAAGGTCGAGATCTCGGCGCGGTGGAACGAGGACACGCTCGAGATCGAGGTGAAGGACGACGGTCCCGGGTTCCGGCCCGAGCTGTTGGAGACCCTGGGCGAGCCGTACGTCACGACGCGGCCAGCTGGAGCTGGGGGAGCGGGCAAGCGTGCCGCGGGCCTGGGTCTCGGATTCTTCATCGCCAAGACACTGCTGGAGCGCTCCGGCGCCACCTTGACGATGGACAACCGCCCGCCGCCCGAGCAAGGCGCTGTTGTCCGAATCAGTTGGGCGCGCGAAGTATTCGAGGCCATCAGCCCAGGACCGCCGGGGGCGGCGGCCTCTTAGAGGCTGCTGCAACTAGACGCTGCTGCAACTCAAATCTTTGATAAGGATCAGGGAACAGAGGCCTTGGATGCGGCATTTCGACAGCTATATGTATGAGGTCAGGAGAACAGTACCGTGGCCGAAGAATTCGCATTCAGTAAAGAAGAGCTTCCCGAGGACCCTTCGCTCGTCATCGTCGACGACGACCGGGCCTTTCTGCAACGCCTTGGCAGGGCAATGGAAACGCGGGGATTCGAAGTCCGCACGGCGCCTTCGGTCGCCGAGGGCTTGGAGTTGATTCGCCAGAAGGCGCCGGCGTTCGCCGTCGTGGACATGCGCCTCGAGGATGGCAACGGCCTTGACGTGATCGCCGAGCTGGCGCGCATCCGCCCGAATGCACGCGCGATCGTGCTCACCGGGTACGGCAACATCGCCACAGCGGTTTCCGCTGTAAAGCTTGGTGCCGTGGACTATCTCGCCAAGCCCGCCGACGCGGACGACGTGACCGATGCGCTACTGGCGCCGCCGAACGCGAAGGCGGCTCCACCCGAGAATCCGATGTCTGCGGACCGGGTGCGTTGGGAGCACATTCAGCGCGTCTACGAGTTGTGCAATCGGAACGTCTCCGAAACCGCTCGCCGATTGAATATGCACCGCCGGACGCTGCAGCGCATTCTGGCAAAGCGCGCGCCGAAGTGAGCCCGGTCCTTACGCCGGCGTGTCAGTCGCCGCGCAGCAATGTTCCGAGTGCGAGGCCCGGGTCGGCGAGCGACTGGAGGCGCGCCGCAGCAACGCGGCCGAATCGCAGGGACATCACCCGGCGGCGGTTTGCCGGCAGTCTTACTTCATCCACAGGCCGGACGATCTCGCCACCGTAGCGGTCCGCCACGATCAGGCCGGTCGTTTCGGGTATAAGCTCCTGGGGAAAGGAGGGTGACACGGCGAAGTAGAGTTTGTCGCAGTACTCCCAGTACTCGGGCCACTTCTGGTCCGAGCGGAAATCCTCAATGCTGGACTTTATCTCCACGATCCAGAACTCGCCTTTTTCCGACAGACCCACGATGTCGGCGCGCCGGCCGTTTGGCAGAACCAGCTCCGAAACGCTGGCCAGTCCGAGGCTGGCAAGGACGCGAGCGACGCCGCGAGCGATGTGAAGGGCGGCTGCGGACTGCCGTCCATCGTTGAGCGGGCCCCTGTCGAGACCGATCGGAGCCGTCATCGGTTCGCCATCTGTTGGTGACATTTCCGCAACTCTATCGCGAGCCGCCTAAGCCTAACGCTACTTTTCAGCTTCTTTTCGCCAGGCCCACCCTGACATACCGTGCGGGCCAAAGTGAACATCACGGGGAGCGCGTCATAATGTTCTTCAAGCGGGCGCCACAGGGCAACAAGTCAGCTCCGGCCGAACCCCAAGACACGGGCGGGCAGGAGCCCTCGATGGCGGCCGAGCCTCGCCCACCATTGCCTGTCGGCGAGCTGCGCCGCAACGTCGACCCGGCGACCCTTGGATTCGGCTCGACCAGCGAGCTGGAGCCCATCACCGGATTGATCGGGCAGGACAGGGCCCTGCGCGCCATCCAGTTCGGTGCGAACATGAGGAGCTACGACTTCAACATGTTCGTGCTGGGGCCGCCCGCCTCCGGCAAGAGTACTGCCGTCCGCGACTACCTGACGAAAAAGGCGGCCGAGATGCCGCCGCCGCCCGACTGGGTCTACGTCAACAACTTCGAGCAGCAGAACCGCCCGCATGCCCTGCGGCTGCCGGCAGGTCGTGGCCGCCAGCTGGCCGAGCAGATGGTCGCCGCCATCGACGAGTTGCGGAACACCATCCCCGCCGTTTTCGAAAGCGAGGACTATCAGGCGCGGCGCCGGGCCATCGAGGAGCAGTTCCGCTCTGGCCAGGAAGAGGCCTTCGAGGAGCTCAACCGCAAGGCTCAGGCTCAGAACATCGCGATCCTGCGAACCCCGATGGGATTTGCCATGGCCCCTGTCCACGAGGGCAAGGTGGTGAAGCCCGAGGTCTTCAATGCGCTGCCCGAGGACATGCGCAAGAATGTCCAGACCAAGATCGAGGCGCTGCAGAAGGAGCTCGAGACCATTCTCGAGCGTGTGCCGAAGTCCGACAAACAGCGCCGCGGCCACCTGAGCGACCTTGTCGAGGAGATGGCACAAGGGGCCGTGCGGGAGGCGCTCGACGATGTTCGCGCCCATTTCTCCGACGTGCCCCAGGTGCTGGAGTATCTCGATGCCGCCGGCAAGGACCTCATCCGGCACGTCGGGCTGTTCGTCGCCCAGCCGGGTGACGAGAACGAGCTGATCAAGCAAACAATCGATACGTCGCGTGATCCCCGCTTCCGCCGTTACATGGTGAACGTGATCGTCGGCAACGGCGAATCCTCGCCCGGTGCGCCTGTGATCGAGGACATCAACCCGACCTACGGCAACCTGATCGGTCGCATCGAGCACATCGCGCAGATGGGCGCGCTCGTCACGGATTTCCTGCTGATCAAGCCCGGCAGCCTGCACAAGGCCAATGGTGGCTATCTGCTCATCGACGCGCGCAAGCTGTTGCTGTCTCCCTACGCCTGGGAGGCCCTGAAGCGAACCATCAAGGCGCGCGAGATCCGCATCGAGCAGCCGCTCGAGAACATGGGGCTCATCTCGACCCAGACGCTCGATCCGGAGCCCATCCCGCTCGACGTCAAGGTCGTACTGATCGGGGATCGGGAGCTCTATTATCTGCTCGCCGCCTACGACCCGGATTTTCGTGGCCTGTTCAAGGTGCAGGCCGACTTCGACGATACGATCTCGTGGTCAGATGAGAACAGCCTTGCGTATGCGCGTGTCATCGCCTCGATCGTGGCAAAGCACAAACTGAAGCCAGTCGACGCCTCGGGCGTGGCTCGCGTGATCGAGGAGGGGGCGCGGCTTGCCGATGATCGCGAGAAGATATCGATCGAGCTCGGGCGCATCTCCGACCTGATCCGCGAGGCCGATTACTGGTCGAGCGACGC
>JAEVZQ010000006.1 GCA_023392135.1 Pseudomonadota bacterium
CCCGGCCCTGCGGGCCGACCTCTCCCGATGGGAGAGGTGAAGGGGAGTGACCGCTGCTGCGATTTTCAGGTAATTCAGAAGAGCTATAGGCGTCGCTCAGAACCGGTCCGCTGCCCGGCGCTGCTCGTAGGCCTTCAGATGCGTGAAGCTGATGCGATGCAGCGTCTCGTCGAGGCCGTGGGCACGGGCCTTCTCCAGCATGAAGCCAACGATGTGGTCTGATTCGACCGGACCTCTCCGCTCGAGATCGCGCAGCATGGAGGCTGCCATTTGTGAGCCGGCGTCGGTAAATGCCTTCCCGAACTGGTCGATGAATGTTTCGGGCATCGGATGACCCTCGGCAGCGGCCACGCGGGCGTTCTGATTGAGAAACGCGAGCATCAGGCCGCTGCCGTCCGGCGTGCGCGCTATCTCGCCGACGTTGGCCCGCATCAGCGTCGTCATGCTGGCGAGCGTCGACAGCATGACGATCTTTTCCCACATCTTCTGAATGATGTTCGGGACGGCGACTGCGTTCGCCTTGCCATTGGTCTTGTCGAACGCGGCCTTGAGCGCCTCCACCCGCGGGCTCAGAGTGCCGTCCTGCTCTCCGAACGTGATCGTGTTCCAGTCGTTGAGGTGCTTCACGAGCCCGTCCGGCTGAAGCGTGATGGCGATCTGCGCCATACCGCCGAGAACGCGCTCCCTCCCGAAGACCTCGTTGAGCCGGTCCATGTGGGACATGCCGTTGAGCAGCGGAAGGATCGCGGTATTCGGCCCGACGGCCGGTCGGATCGTGTCGATCGCGCTGTCGAGGTCGTAGGCCTTGCAGGTCAACAGCACGTAATCAGCCGGGGCGCGTACCTCTTCGGCAAGGCGTGCATCGACGGGCACGGTGAAATCGCCGTGCACGCTTTCGACCCTGAGCCCATCCTTTTCGAGCTGCGCCTTGCGGCCGGGCCGGACGAGAAAGGTGACGTCAGCCGTCTTGGCCTCCGCGAGCCGGCCTGCGAAATATCCGCCGATGCCACCGGCACCGAGACATACAACGTGCATGATCTGTGTCCTCCACTGAGCTGGCCCCAGGCCAAAGGCAATAAAAACTGCCTCCGCGAAGCGAAGGCCATTTATGTACCAGACGCGCCGAAAACTCAGCCCTCGATCGTCTGGTTGATCCAATCTTCGAGACGCTTCTTCTGAACAAGCGCGCCAACGTGCTGGTTGGCGACCTTGCCATCCTTGAAGATCATGAGTGTGGGCATCGCCTGAATTCGGAACTGCTGGGTTATCCCAGGGTTCTGGTCGACGTCGACCTTCACCACCTTGACCTTGCCCTTCATCTCCTGCGCGACCTGCTCGAGCGCCGGAGCCATGGCCTTGCACGGCCCGCACCACTCGGCGAAGAAATCGACGACAACCGGCTCTGGTGACTTCAGCACCTCGGTGGCGAAGTCGTTATCGGACACCATCTGCGTCACGGTGAATCTCCCTGCAGTGCCCCGCGACTCCGGGGCCAAGCACTTCGTGTCGCCCGAAACGTAAGGAGGGGGTCATGAGGCGTCAAGCTGAGGGCTGCCATGCTGCCAGAGCAATACCTCGTGAGAGTCCAGAAGATTGGGCGGAATGGGCATGAGCCGTGCCCCGTCTGTCCACAAAATCGCTGCGCGGACCGGAAGCGTCGGAAACACTTGACCGATGACGAGGCGGTAGGCCGCAAGCTGCAGCAGATAGGCCTTGGGCACCTCCTCCGGCTCCTGCGGCGGCGGGCGGTTGGTCTTGTAGTCGAGCAGCAGGACCTCGCCCGGCAGCCGGACCAGCCTGTCGATCTGCCCCGTGATCCTGAGACTGGGACGTCGGCCATTCGGATCGGGAATGTCTGCGGCGACCGGCACCTCGGCGCGGCTGTCCGGGCCGAACAGGCTTCCGAACTGCGGATCGCGGAGGATCGAGAGGACTTCATCGACGATACGGTTCCGGATATTTCCGGGCAGGCTCTCGCCGCGCACGGCAATGAAGCTGTGGGCCGTGTCAGCCCAGCGGTCGGCCGGAAAGGATGACAGATGCTCTAGCAGCGCATGGCTGAGCGTGCCGCGCAGAAACCGGTAGTCGGAGGAAAGAGCGAGCGGTGATGGACTGACCATTGTTGGCGCGGGGCTTCGGGTGACGAGCGGATCACCGACTTCGTCGATCTGGAGATCCGCCAGGCGGGATGGCGATAGGGGGAACGTAGTGGCCGGCTCACGCGGCGCCTTGCGCTTAGCCCAATCCGGCAGCGGCTCGGGGCTCGCGAGCCTGGTGGCCTCGTTCCGCGGTTCCTCTGGTGGCACCGACTGCGGGCAGGCGTAACGCAGAACCGTCCTGCCGTCCTCCGTTTCCACGGTTTCGCAGACGTCGCGCAGGGCCTCCTCGACGAGATCGTACCAGCAGCCCTGACCGCGGCCGCTCTTCGTCTCGAAACCGGCGACGTAGAGCCGGTCGCGGGCGCGCGTCATCGCCACATAGAGCAGCCGGTTGCGCTCCTCGGTCTCCGCGGCCTGCACCGCCGCCTTCGCATTCTGGAGCGCGGGATGACGACTGGTCCCCTTTACCGGCCAGACATAGGGATCGGGAAACCCGGTCGGTTTCGCAACGCCCGCGAGCTGCACGAGCGCGCCGTGCGGCTGGCCCGATCGCGACGAGCAAGTGTCCGGAATGAACACGATCGGTGCTTCCAGACCCTTGGCCCCGTGCACGGTCATGACGCGCACTTCTTCCCGGCCATGATCCTGGTCGCGCTTGATTTCGACGTGCACTCGCCGGAGCCAGGTGACGAAGCCCTGCAGCGAGGGCGGGTTGCGGTCGTCGTACTGGAGCGCGAGGTTCAGGAACTCGTCGATCGGCTCCGCCGCTTCCGGCCCGAGCCGCGCGAGCATCCGCGCGCGCATGCCCTCGTTGTCGAGGATGCCGGCGAAGAATTCGTAAGGCGGCTGGTAGTCGGCCTCGGCCCGCCAGCGCCGCAGCGTGGCCGCGGCGAACTCCAGCCGCGAGTTCGTCTTCGCTGCAGCAAGAAGCGCGGTCCAGAGCGAGCCGCTGCGGTTTGGCGCGAAAGTCAGCAGATCGTCGTCGTCGAGACCGAACATCGGCGACTTCAGAATGGCCGCCAGCGCCAGATCGTCCTCCGGCAGGATCAGGAACTCGCCGAGCGCGATCATGTCCTCGACCGCGATCTGCTCCGTGAGCTGCATGCGGTCGCTGCCCGCGACGGGAATTCCACGCGCCTTCAGCGCCGCAACCATGGGCGCAGCGAACGGCTGGCGCTTGCGGACGAGGATCAGAATGTCGCCGGGCCGGATGCGCCGGCCTTCGGATTCGAGCCGCTCGCCGCGCGCCAGCCAGTCCTTGATCGTGTCGGCAATCCGATCAGCAACCTTGATCACTGGCGATTGCGCCGGCTTGTCGGCGAGCGGTGACCAGGGCTCCGCCGGGTCGACTGTTTCGAACGCCTCGGTCGGCCAGATCTCGACGAGGCCAGCCTGTCCGATACGGCGCGCCTGATGGCGGACGGGCTGTGCTGCCGCGGTGAGCCCCGGTGTGCGCGTATGATCGGCAAAAACGCGGTCCACGCTGTCCAGCAACGGTACTGTCGAACGGAAGGAGAGCGTCAGCGGGACGGTGCGCCAGTTGATACCCGCCTGCGCCGCGGTGTCCTCGAATGATTTCCCTGTGACGGCGAACAGCTTCGGTTCCGCTCCCTGAAAGCTGTAGATCGACTGCTTCTCGTCGCCCACGGCGAACAGCGTGCGCGTCTTCTCCTCGGCGCCGAGGCCGGAGAAGAACTCGCGGGCAAGGCCCGTGATGATCGACCACTGCGGCGGGCTCGTATCCTGCGCCTCGTCGACGAGGATGTGATCGAGCCCGTTGTCGAGCTTGTAGAGCACCCATTGGGCGGAGTCGGAGGACTTGAGCAGGCTCGCCGTGTGGCGGATCAGATCCTCGAAGGCGAGGGCCGCACGGCGAGCCTTGGCTGCCGCATAATGCTGACGGACCGCACGCGCGAGCTGCCAGAGAGCCAGTGTCGCATCGGCCAGCTTGTGTGCGATCCGCTGCTCGCAAAGCTCGGCAAAACGCTGCTGCGCCGCGGTCAAGGTCGCGTGGAGGTCCGAATGGGACGGTTGCAGGCCCTTCGTCATCAGACTGGCCCGCAGCTCGCCTCCGCTCGTCAGGAAATAGCGGCCCAACTCCTCTGCACGCTGCTCCGCCTCGGTTCGAGCCAGGGCCGCTTGGAGCATGGCGGCGTGCTTGTTGTCTGTTTTCGATCCCGCCGCCAGCACGGCTGCCGCGTGCCTCAGATCCGGTTCCGGCAGGACGGTCGCGAGTTGATGTTCGACGGCTGACAAGCTCGGCGTCGTGATGCCAAGGGCCGCGCTATAGATCTGCCTGGCTTCTTCAAGCAGATCGCCGTCGCGGAAGCCCAAGCGGGACATTTCCTCGAGCCAGTCGCGGCGGCAAAGCGCATCCTGGAGCACCTTTTCGAAGCTGTCCTCGGCGGCGTATGCGACAACGATCTGAAGGGCCTGGCCCAGCTCCCCGCTTTCCAGCGACGTCGCCATCGTCAGTACGGCATCGATCGACTGGCGCAGCACAGTGCCAGCCGTTTCCTCGTCGAGAATGGTGAACCCCGGCGGGACGCCGGCTTCGAGTGGAAAGCGCTGCAGAAGGCGCTCGCAGAAAGCGTGGATCGTCTGGACCTTCAGGCCGCCCGGCGTGTCAACCGCTTCGGCGAAGAGCTGGCGTGCGCCTCGCACCTCCTCCGCAGACGGCGAACGGCCGAGGAGTCCGGACAACGTCTTGCGTAATTCGGGCTCCGGGCACGTGGCCCATTGCGAAAGCTCATCGAAAACACGCTGCGCCATCTCGGCGGCGGCCGTCTTGGTGAATGTCAGACAAAGGATCTTGTCCGGAGCGGTGCCGGAGAGCAGCAGCTTCAGCACGCGCATCTTCAGCACGTGCGTCTTGCCGGCGCCCGCGTTGGCGCTGACCCAGGCGGAGGTGTCGGGCTCGGACGCCCTGTGCTGGGCACGCGCCGTTTCCTCGAGCGCCTTTGCCGCCGCGTCAGTCATCGCCGCCTCCCTCCGCCTCGGCACCAAGCCACTCTGCTACGCGGGCGAGGTGCTTGTAGTCGTCGTAGCGGTAGTCGTAGGCCGGTCTCCGCACTGCCCGGTAGGGAGTCGCAGGATCGTCATAGTCGGCGATCAAGCGTTCGAGGCCTGCTCGCGTCTCGTCCGCCAGCGGCGCGATCTCAGCGTTGATGGATTGCTCGACCCCGGCGGGCTCCGCGCCGGAAGCTGAGATGTAGCGCAGCATTCCGATTGTGGATGGGTCGAGCCCTTCGAAGCCGCCTGCCTGGGCAATGACGGCCTCCAGCGGCAGTTGCGGCGACCGTCCGTCCGCGGCGCGCTTGGCCAGCGTCTTCACCTGGCTTTCGCCGGCGGTCTTGTAGTCGGTGATCACGAGCCCGTTTTCGGTCACGTCGATGCGATCGGCGCGCGCGGTGAGCGTGAAAGGCCCTGCCGGACCACTCAGCACATGTGAGCCGGTCACCTCCGCCAGCACGCGGATCACACCGGCTCTGCGGGCGGGCTCGGTGGTCGCAAACCAGCGCGCGAACCGCTCGAGCCGCGGAACCCAGAATGCCGCCACCCGCGGATTGCCCGTGTACTCGGTGAGGATCTCGCCCGCGATGGCCATCAGCTCGCGCTCTGGCTTGTCCGGTAGATGGGCAGGGTAACGCGCCGCAAACCGCCCCAGGGCCTCGTGCACGATCCCGCCGCGCAGGGCGGCACTCGGCTCGGCGCCCAGCAGAGGCAGCGGCTCGAGTCCCAGCACACGTCTTGCGAAGAGCGCATAGGGATTGGTGATCCAGCGCTCGACATCACTCACCGAAAGCCGCCGCGGCCGCAGCGCCAGTTGCGGACAGGGGCAGGGCGGACGCAGTCGCGGTATCGGCTCCACAAGATCCCTGGCCCGGGCCCAGCCGAGCCATGGCCGGTCAGGTGTGAGCGCATCCCCCAAGCCCATGCCTTGGAGCAACGCCCTGATCCGCAGCAGCCATCGGGACGGCACCATCGGCGCGCCGTCGACCTTCTCCGCACGGGTGAGATAGACGATGCGGGCTCCTAGAAGCTGCGCGAAATCGTGTGCCTGATCTCCAATCCGTACTTCCGGCTGCGGCAGCCGAAGCTCATCGCGCATCGGCCGGTTGAGCCATGGGCCAGTGTCGGAGATTCGGGGCCAGGTGCCTTCATTGAGGCCGCCGATGACGACGACGTCGGGATGTTGGAGGCGCGCTTCCAGCAGACCCCAGATGAATAACCGCGGATGAGCCGGCAGGGCGCTGCGAACGTTCTCGTCAGCGACGAGGTTGCGGTAGAAATCCGGATAGTCCGCAGCCGCGAGGCGCGGCGCGACGAGAGCAGGATCGAGCAGACCCGCGAGAAGGATCGCGGCGGCCTCTCCCGCCTCTTCGCTCCAGAGTGGCGAAGCCACTGTCCCTGCGGCATCTGCTGGCGCCGCCAGCGCCTCCGCTACCGCGACATGCGCACGCACGAACTCGGCCAAAGCCTGCTTGCCCGGCCGGGCGCTCAGCTCGGTCAACGGCTGGAAGGCACTTCTCAGCCGGGCGAGGAGGTCGCGCGCCGCCTGCCAATCAGAGGTCCCCAATCGCCGTTGAGCCTTGGTTTTCGCCTGCTGGGCCGCGCGCTCGATCGCTGCCTCGATACCGCCGAGACCGCGTCCGAAATAGTCGGTCCGGAAGGCAATGATCTCCAGTGCGCGTGCGGCCCGGCGTGCGTCGCGGGCGGAGAGCCCAAGCAATGTGAGGGGATGCTTGAGCAGCGCCATCACGGCAGCCGGCTCGAAGTCCCGGTCGAAGGCGTCGATCACGAGATCGAGGAAGGCGCCAGGCACGGTCTTCCGGAACGGCCGCCCGGCCGAGTCGTCGACCAGGACGCCCCAGCTTTCGAGCCGGTTCACGACCCTGCGGGCGAGGATCCGGTCTGGCGATACGAGTGCCGCCGTTCGCTCAGGCGTTTCCAGCGCCTCACGCAGGATCAGCGCGATCACTTCCGCTTCGTCCTGCGCGGTCGGCGCTTCGATCAGGGACACCCCACGCAATGCGTCCCGAACGGCGCCGGGATCGGTGGTCTCGACGAACCGGCTCCACAGGTGGGTCGTGGTGGCCGGCCGCAAGGCTTCGCTCACGAAGGCGGCGCGCAACATCAAGGTTCGGTCCGCGTCAGCGCCGGGCAGGCATTCTATGGCAGACCGCGAGACACCGAGGCGGGACAGCAGCTTTGACAGACCGTGCTGGGGATGCCCGGGATGCTCCCGCAAGCGGCCCCAGCCTGCTTCTTCGAGCGTCTGATCGAGGCCGGGGAGCACGATAGCGCCGTTTTGCAATCCCAGCACGACCTGCATCAGCTCGGCCGTCACCGGTACGCTGCCGGTG
>JAEVZQ010000094.1 GCA_023392135.1 Pseudomonadota bacterium
TGCGTTCATAAAGCGTCTCCTGTCGTCCATCGCTCTCGTCCCATCATTCGCCGCCGCTGCTGTGTCGTCGGCGGCGGCTCAAACGGCACTCGAGCTGCCCGGCATCGTCGTCGAGGGGGCCACGCTCGAGGCACCACCGCCGGCGCCGAAGAGCAAGCCGGTCGCGAAGAAGGCGCCGAGTGCCGCGCCGTCTTCGCCGACGGCGGCCGCTCCGGTTGGGCCGGCAGAGGCCGAGGGTGAGGTCGCGGCTGCGGCAGGAGCCGAATCAGACCAGGCCGCAGCAGGTATTTCGACGGCCAAGCTTGGAACGGCGGTGACGGTGGTCACTGGGGAGGACTTGCGGCGCCAGCAGATCCGCCACGCGGCAGATGCGCTGCGGAGCCTGCCGGGGGTGGCCGTGAGCCGGACGGGTACGCCTGCCGGGTTGACGCAGGTGCGCATCCGCGGAGGAGAGGCGAACCACACGCTCGTGCTGATCGATGGCATCGAGGCGAACGTGGGCTCCGACGGAACCTTCGACTTCTCGGATCTGCTCACCGAGGATATCGAGCGCATCGAAGTGATCCGCGGCCCGCAGAGCGCGCTCTATGGGTCGAACGCGGTCAGCGGCGTCATCAACGTCGTCACCCGGAGCGGGAAAGGACCGCTTGTGGTCAGCGCCCGCGCCGAGGCGGGCTCTTTCGGCACCCGCGAGGGCGCGGCACGAGTCTCCGGCGGTAACGACCGCGTCTGGGGTGCCGTCACCGTACACCACCGGGGAAGCGACGGCTTCAATTTGGCACCGGAAGGCCTGTTCGGTGAGGAGGACGGCAGCCGCCTGACGTCGCTTTCGGCGCGGGCCGGGGCCATGCTCGCCGAAAATGTCCGTTTCGATCTTTCCCTTCGAAGGGTCGAGAAGCGCGGCGACCGCGACGACCAGACCGCCTTCGACACCCGCGGTGGGTTCATCACCGCCAGCGACAGCTTCTCCCGCCTCGCCTCGACAGCGCTGCTCATGGGGGCGATTCTGCGCTGGGACATGCTCGACGGTGATCTCACGCACCTTTTCAAGGCGACTGGCAACATTACCACGCGCGACGATGTGCAGATCGCCGACTTCGACGAGGTCGGCGACGGCAGCGGCTTCGGCAACGGCTTCGGCCCGCCGTCGCCGTTCGAGAATACGGACGAGGCCTACAAGGTTGCCTATCAGGCCACGTACCGCCTCAACAGGCCGTGGCTGATCGGCGACCACGCCATCACCGGGCTCATCGAGCGGGAGCGCGAAGCCTTCGAGACGCGCTCAGCCACCGGCGACACGATCACGGCGCAGCGCCATCAGACGGCAGTCGCCGGCGAATGGCGCGGGGAGTTCTTCGAGCGCCTCTATCTCTCCGCAGGTCTGCGTCATGACGACAACGACACGTTCGAGAACTTTACAACCTGGCGCACTACGGTCTCTGTACCGATCCCGGAGATCGGGCTGAGGCCACACGCGAGTGTCGGGACCGGTGTCAAGGCGCCAACGCTGATCGAGCAGTTCGGGAGCACGGCGAACTTCGTGTCGAACCCGGGGCTCAAGCCCGAGGAGAGCTTCGGCTGGGATGCCGGTGTCGAGCTCACCTTGCTCGGCGGCCGCGCCGTTTTGGACGTCACCTATTTCGCAGCGGACCTGACGAACAAGATCCGTACGGAGTTCGTCAGCATGGCCGACCCGAACCGCATCATCGACTGCAATCCGGGAGATGAGTTCTGTGCCTTTCCGATCAACCTCGATGGAAAGGCCGAACGGAAGGGGGTGGAGGTAGCCGGACGATTCCAGATACTGCCGGACCTGAGCCTGGGGCTCGCCTACACCTATCTCGACGCGGTCGAACTCGGCGGTGAACGGGAGATCCGCCGACCACCGCATTCCGCGCGGGCGGACGTTGCTCTCAGGTTCAATAACGATAAGGGGCTGCTTCAGATCGCAGCTGTCTACAACGGCGAAGCCGAAGATGAAGTCTTCGGAGCCCCGTTCTTCTTCCCGGTCGAACGGCTGACACTCGACGACTACTGGCTCGTTTCCGCTGCCGCATCCTACAAGCTGAACCCCGGCCTCGAGATCTACGGCCGCGTTGAGAACCTGTTCGATGCGGACTACGAGGAGATCTTCGGCTACGAAACCGCCGGAATAGCCGCCTATGCGGGGCTGCGGTGGACGTTCGACTACGAGCGGCTCGACGACGGGTTGGCCTTGAAGTGACCTGAAATGCAATTGATGCGGGCAAAATGCGCATGCATCCTGGCGGCAGCCCTGGCTGCCGCCTCTGCGCTTGCTCTGCCCGCATCCGCCGAGCCTGCGCGCCGTATCGTGTCGCTCAATCTGTGCATCGAACCCATCGTGCTGGACCTCGTGGAACGCGACCGCATTCAGGGGTTGAGCTGGGTTTCCTCCGATCCGAATGTGTCGCCCATCGTCGACCGGATCGACGGCATCCGGCTGGTCCGCGGCACGGCAGAGGAGGTGCTGGGACTGGAGCCGGACCTCGTGCTGGCCGGGGCGTACACCACGCCTGCCACAGTCGACCTGCTGCGCCGGCTCGGGCAGCGGGTCGAGGTGATCCCGATGGCGACGAGCATCGAGGATATTCGCACGGTGATCCACGCCGTGGCAGCCGCCGTCGGCGAGCCGGAGCGTGGAGAGGCCATGGTGGCCGATTTCGACCGGCGGCTGGGAGCTGTGATGCCGACATCTTCGCGCCGTCCTGAGGCAATCGTGTACGAAGCCAACAGCATCGTTTCGCCACGCGGCAGCATGGAGTCCGCCGCACTCGAGGCTGCAGGGTTCGAGAATGCCGCCGAGCGGATGCTGTCCCGCCCGGGTGGGCGGACGGATCTCGAAACGCTCGTTCTCAACCCGCCCGACCTCATCGTCCTCAACCAGCGGTCGGCGACCTATCGCACCCCAGTGGCTGACAATCTGAGACACCCGGCACTCGAGCATGTCATTGCCGACCGCGCGCACGTGCATGTGCCGATGCCGCTTTGGCTTTGCGGGACGCCGCATGTCGCGGAAGCCGTGGCCAAACTCACCTACGCCCGCAAGAGCATTTCGGAATAGAGCCTTTGAACAGTGTTACGACATGGGTGTGGGTCGGCGAACGCCGGGCGGTGGTTCTCGTGGCCGCGCTCGCGGGGCTCGCATTCTTCGCCTCTTTGCTGGCCGGTCCGACCGGCTTCGGCCTGCCATCCGGTGATGGCGTCCTCGGCATCATCTTCTGGGAGATCCGCATGCCGCGCGCACTCCTCGGAGCGCTCGTCGGCGCGGCACTGGGCATGTCAGGCGCCGCACTGCAAGGATATCTGCACAACCCCCTTGCCGAGCCGGGTCTGCTGGGCGTCACCGGCGGAGCATCGCTCGGCGCGGTGATCGCCATCCATAGCGGTGCGGCCGGCGCGTTTGCGGCGGCGCTCCCGATCGGTGGTCTTGCCGGTGCCGGCCTGGCTGCGGCCGCGGTGCTGATGCTGGCGGGAGCCCATACCGGACCGCTGACGCTGATCCTGGCCGGCGTCGCAATGTCCAGTGTCGCCGGGGCTCTTACGGCGCTCGCCGTGAACCTGTCACCGAACCCGTTCGCGTCGGTCGAAATCGTCTTTTGGATGCTGGGCTCCCTCAGCGATCGCAGCCTCGTGCATGTGTGGCTTGCGTCCCCCTTCATCGCGGCCGGGTTGCTCTTGCTGATGCGGGTGGCGAGGGGGCTCGATGCACTGGCGCTCGGGGAAGATGCAGCCAGCAACCTGGGGGTCAATCTGCGCACCGTCCGGCTGATCGTCGTCGTCGGCTCGGCACTGGCTGTCGGCGCGGCGACGGCGGTGGCCGGGGCCCTCGGGGTGGTGGGGGGCAAAG
>JAEVZQ010000150.1 GCA_023392135.1 Pseudomonadota bacterium
GCGAGGCGGAGGGAGTGGGGCTTTATCAGGGAACGGAGCGGCTGAGCTGGTGGATTGACGAGGGCCAGCACCAGGAAAAGGCGAAGAGTGGCGCCAAGGCGCTGATACGCGAAGGTGACGACCTCGCCGGGTTTAAAGCGACCTTCAAGGCGAGCCGTGGCTCCACCGCGGCTCCGGCCCGCTCCGGCGGCGGTCCCCTATTCATTGGTTGCGACTTCGGCAGCACGACAGCCAAAGCCGTGGTGATGAGCTCCGAGAAGGAGATCCTCGCCAGCGTCTATGTGCAGTCCAAGGGAAATCCGATCGAGGATGCGAAGGCGCTGTTTCGAGACGTTCGCGAAAAGGCGCATGGGCCCGTAGCAGGGCTCTCGCTGACGGGATACGGCAAGGATCTGCTGAAGGATATTCTCGGCGCAGACATCGGCGTTGTCGAAACGGTGGCGCATGCCACGTCTGCCCTTCACGTCTTCCCCGATACGGATGTGATCTGCGATGTCGGAGGCACCGACGTGAAGATCATGATCCTGCGGCAGGGCACGGTTTCCGATTTCCGCCTGAACTCGCAATGCTCCTCCGGCAACGGTTCGTTCCTGCAGGGGGTTGCGGAACGCTACGGCATCGCGCTCGAGGAGTACGCGGACAAGGCATTCCAGGCGAAAGCCATGCCGGGGCTCGCCATGGGTTGCGGGGTCTTCCTGCAGTCGGACATCGTCAATCAGCAGCGCAAGGGCTGGTCGGCCGAAGAGATCATGGCATCGCTCGCGGCCGTGCTCCCCCTGAATGTCTGGATCTATGCCGGGCAGCTACAGAACCTGCGGGCAGTCGGTCGGAAGTTCGTCCTTCAGGGCGGCACGCATCGGAACATGGCCGTGGTGAAGGCGCAGATCGATTTCATCGAATCGAAAGTGCCGGATGCCGAAATCCTGATTCATCCCTACTCGGGCGAGGCCGGCGCCATTGGCGCAGCGCTCTGCGCGATGGACGCTCACGTGGAGGGGCGGCCGAGCAGCTTCCGCGGCTTCGACCTGATCGAGTCGCTCGAATACCGCAGCACCACCAGCGAGGACACGATCTGCCGCTGGTGCCCGGTGAACTGCAAGCGCGCCTTCATCGACGTGAAGCTCGAAGGCGCAAAGGGGCGGCCGTGGAGCAAGGTGCCCGTCGAGCCCGGCTGGGAGCGCGTCATCAGCGGCAACTCATGCCCGAAAGGCTTGATGGAGGACGCCAACGAGATGCGGGCGGTGAAGGCCCAGATGGAGAAGCAACGCCGTGAACTTCCCAATATTGGCGAAATGGTTCGCGAACAGGCCTTCCGGCGGGCATGGGCCGAGACCTGAGCGGGCGGAACGAGCAAAGCTCAGGATCGGAATCCCCAAGGTCCTGAACATCTGGACCACGCATCAGTTCTGGTTGGGTTTTTTCGCCAGCCTGGGCATTACCCGTGTTGTGTTCTCCTCGGACACATCGGAAGAGCAGGGGCGCGAGTTCGGCAGCGGCCGCGGCACGGTAGACTGCTGCTATCCGGTGAAGTGCATCTCGGGCCATTATGGCGAGCTCGTCTTCGGCCAGAAGCGCAAGATCAATATCCTCTTCTCGCCGATGATCTATTCCATGCCCTCGTTCCTCAACGGGCATGTCGCCGACTCGCTCGCCTGCCCGCGCGTGATGGCGGCGCCGGAGAACATCAAGGCCGGCTTTCTCAAGGAAAAGGACGTCTTTGCCGAGCAGGGCATTCGTTATGTTGCGCCCCTCGTCTCGCTCGCCGACCCGATGCAGGTGCCACGACAGCTCTTCAAAGCCTTCGACGGTTTGTTGCCAGCGCTCACCTTCGAGGAGGTGCGCGATGCCGTAGATCAGGGCTATCGCACATTGGCCGCCTTCGACCGCGAGATGCGGGCGCGGAGTCGCAAGATCCTGGAATGGTGTGTGCGCGAGCAGCGCCCTTGCGTGATGGTGCTGGCGCGCCCCTATCATATGGACGCCGGCATCGGCCACGAGATCGAGGCGGACTTGCAGGCCTACGGCTATCCGATCCTCTGGATGCAATACTTTCCGATTGACCCGGATCTGCTCGACTGGATGTTCGGGGCTGAAATCCGCGACGGCTATATCAAGTCGGTGTTCGACATCTCGGACGTCTGGCCCTCCTCCTACAGTGCCAACACGAACGAGATCCTGTGGGGCGCGAAGGCGGCGGCGCGCCTGCCGTGGATCACCTGCGCCATCCGGCTGACGAGCTACGAATGCGGCATGGACCAGCCGACGTTCACACCCGTGCAGCAGATTGTGGAGCGGTCGGGTACGCTCTTCTTCTCATTTCAGGAACTCGATTCGACCAAGCCAGCCGGTTCGGTGAAGATCCGGGTCGAAACGATTGCCCACTATCTGGAACGCAATTCGCCCGCCATCATCGAACGAAAATCCGCAGCCGTGCCGGATGGATGCCCGCTCATGCCGAATGCAGCGTCAGTGTAGACGTGAAGCCAGCATGCGATGTCCTGGGCTGCCACTGACAGATAACCTGCCTGCCCTATAGCGGGCGCCTTGTGACCACCTGTTTTTTCGTTTAGACGGCTGCAGCAGCCTTGACCAGCGGTTGCGCCCCGTGGAACCGATTCGCGCGAGGCGCTTCTGCGAAAGTGATGTGAATGGAACACCCAGGATTTTTCGAGCGCGCCGGCTCGTTCCCATTGGCCGAGGTGGCCCGTGCCGCCGGGGCCGAATTGGCGCCCGGCGTCGACGGCGATCGCCTGATCAGCGACGTGCGGAGCCTTGCCGACGCGGGCAGCGGCCACGTCTCGTTCCTCGATAACCGCAAGTATCTTCCCCAGCTTTCGACCACGCGGGCCGGCGCGTGCCTGGTGGCGCCCGCCTTTGCTGCGCGGGTGCCCGAGGGGACGGCCGCGTTGCTGACCAGGGCACCTTATCGCGGCTTTGCACTGGCCTTGCAGCTCTTCTATCCGGATGCGCTTCGCCCGAAGGTGGCGCGTCCAGGCGGCACCACGCTCGTCGATCCCAGCGCCCAGTTCGAAGATGGCGTTACCGTCGAGCCGGGTGCCATCATCGGGCCGGAGGCGATGATTGGCCGCGGCACGGTGGTCGCCGCGGGTGCCGTCATCGGCTACCGGTGCGCGATCGGTCGCGACTGTTTCATCGGCCCCAATGCGAGTGTGACGCACGCGCTGGTGGGCAACCGCGTCATCCTGCACGCGGGCGTACGCCTCGGCCAGGATGGCTTCGGCTTCGCCATGGGGCCGCAAGGTCATCTCAAGGTGCCACAGATCGGGCGTGTCATCATCCAGGATGATGTGGAGATCGGCGCGAATACCGCCATAGATCGGGGTGCGCTCAACGACACGATCATCGGCGAGGGCACGAAAATTGATAATCTCGTGCAGATTGGGCACAACGTCGTTATCGGGCGGCACTGCGTCATCGTAGGCCAATGCGGGATCTCGGGTTCGACGGAGCTCGACGATTTCGTGGTGATGGGCGGCCAGTCCGGGACGGTGGGGCACATCAAAATCGGCATGGGTGCGCAGGTGGCTGGCGCCTCGCATCCGAAGGAGGACGTGCCAGCGGGTGCGCGCGTCGGCGGCACGCCCGCGCGTTCCCTCAAGGACTGGGCGCGCGAGCTCGCGGTCTTGAGCCGGCTCGGCAAGCAGGGATATGTCACGCCCGGGACAGACGCGGATGAGGGCGGAAGTTAGGGATGGGAAGGGTAATTCTTTTGAGGCGAGTGGGGGGACGGAGTGCAGGACAATGAATGACGCGACAGCAAAGGAGCAGCTCGGCACGGCTGACATTGCGCGCCTGCTCAAGCTGCTGCCGCACCGCTATCCGTTCCTTCTGGTCGATCGCATCTTCGACATGGATCGCGACGAGTCCGCCGTCGGGCTCAAGAACGTGACCATCAACGAGCCTTTCTTCCAGGGCCACTTTCCGAGCTTTCCCGTCATGCCTGGCGTTCTCATCATAGAGGGCATCGCGCAGACGGCGGGCGCGCTGTGCGTCCACAGTCTCGGCGAGAGCTACCGGCCGCAGCTCGTCTACTTCATGGGGATCGACAAGGCCAAATTCCGCAAGCCCGTCGTACCAGGGGACCAGCTTTTCTTCCACGTGCGCAAGATCCGCAGCCGTGGCCGCGCCTGGCGGTTCTATGGCGAGGCGAAAGTCGACGGGCAGGTGGCGGCAGAGGCGGAGATCAGCGCCATGATCGTGGATACGCCCGAGACCGAGGCGATTGCGAGCCAGAATGGCTGACGCGCAGATCCATCCCACCGCCATCGTCGAATCCGGCGCCACGCTGGGTGCCGGCGTGAAGATCGGGCCCTATTGCATGGTCGGCCCCCAGGTCACGTTGGGTGACGGTTGCGAGCTCGTCAGCCATGCGGTCGTCGCCGGGCGGACGACGATCGGTCCGCGCACCCGCATCTTTCCCTTCGCGTCCATCGGCCATCAGCCGCAAGACCTGAAGTACAGGGGCGAGCCCTCGACGCTGACGGTCGGTGCCGACTGTCTCATCCGCGAAGGCGTGACGATGAACCCGGGCACCGAAGGCGGCGGGCTCGAGACCGTCGTGGGCGACACGTGCGCATTTCTCGCCAACTCTCATGTCGGGCACGACTGCCGCGTCGGCAGCAGCGTGATCTTCTCGAACAACGTCATGCTGGCGGGCCACTGTACCATTGGCGACTACGCTATCCTCGGCGGCGGTGCGGCGGTGATCCAGTTCGCGCGGGTCGGCGCCCATTCGTTCCTGGGCGGCATGTCGGGGCTTGAGAACGACCTCATCCCTTACGGTATGGCGCTCGGCAACCGGGCCTTCCTCTCGGGTCTCAACATTGTCGGGCTGCAGCGGCGCGGCTTCTCCCGGGAAACCATCCACGACCTGCGGCGCGCCTACCGGCTCCTGTTTGCGGCCGAGGGCACGCTGAAGGAGCGCGTGGACGATGTCGCCGCCGAGTTCGCGGATCACGTGCTCGTTCAGGAAATCGTGGCGTTCATCCGGGCCGGCGGCAAGCGGTCCTTGTGCACGCCGCGCGATTCCGAGGGCTGATGGTGGGCGCGGGCGACGGTCCGCTCGGCATTCTGGCCGGCGATGGCGCGCTTCCGCTGGAAGTCGCCAACGAGGTATCCCGAAACGGCCGACCCGTGCACGTCGTCGCTATCGCCGGCGAGGCCGAAGCTGCCATCGAGAGGCATCCACATACCTGGATCGGGCTAGGCCAAATCGGCGGTATGCTACGCGCTTTTCGTCGTGCGGGCTGCCGTGAGATCGTCATCCTCGGCGGGGTCCGGCGTCCTGATCTGAAGAGGCTGCGCGCCGATTGGGGCTTCTTCATCAACCTGCCGCTGATTTTGAGCCTCATGGCCGGCGGTGACGACAGCGTGCTGCGCAGGATCGTCTCGTTCTTCGAGCGGCGCGGGTTCCGGGTCGTCGGAGCACATGAGGTGGCTCCGGCGCTCCTGGCAAACGTGGGTAGGATCGGTGGCCGGGAGCCGGGCGATCACCTCTGCCACGATATCGCCCTGGGCTTTGCACTTATCGAAGCGCTGGGGCCGCTCGACGTGGGGCAGGGGGTCGTTATTGCGAACGGCCGGCCCGTTGCGATCGAGGCGGCGGAAGGCACTGACCGGATGCTGAGCAGGCTCGGGAAGCTGCGGGCCGGAGGCCTTGCCGGTTCCGGCGGGGTATTGGTCAAGGCGCCCAAACCGGGCCAGGAGTTGCGGATCGATCTGCCCGCCGTGGGCCCGACGACAGTCGAATTGGCATCTGCAGCCGGCTTGGCAGGCATCGCCGTTGCGGCCGGGCAGGTGTTGGTGGCCGAGCGTGACCGGGTTGCTCAACGGCTGATGGAAACGGGGTTGTTTCTGGTGGGGCGCAGAACGGAAGCTCGTAATGGCGCGTCACTTCGCCCACAGGCGTTGCCCGAATCGAGCTGGGGCCGGCTCCGCTGGATCAGTGGAAAGGTGAGGTCGCGCGATATTCGAGATGCGGAGCGCGCAGTCCAGGCGATTTCAACGGTGCGCCCATTCGGAGCAGGGGCAGCTGCGGTCGCCGCCCGCGAGCACGTGCTGGCGCTGGAAGCTGGCGAGGGGGCTGAGGCCATGCTGGAGCGCGTTACAGGTCTGCGGCAATGGGGCGACCGGCTTTCGACGCGCCGCGGGTTCGTCGCTTTGCAGCCAACGGATGCTGATCCCATGAGGCTTGCCCAGCTCACCGATACGGCTGGTCTTGCCGGTCTGGTCATGGCGGGCGAATGGGCCAATCGGGCTCATGTGGAGTTGGTGGCAGCGGCATCAAGGCGCCGCCTTTTCGTTCTGGCCTGCGAGGACGGCAGATGAACGACGCCGGCGCTCCTCTGCGGGTCTTCCTGATTGCTGGCGAGCATTCGGGAGATGCCCTCGGTGCGAGGTTGATAGGTGCCCTGAAGGCGAAGCTCGGTGCGAGCGTTACGGTCTCCGGCGTGGGCGGGCCGCTCATGGAGCAGAAGGGGCTCGAATCGCTGTTTCCGCTCGCCGATGTAGCCGTCATGGGCCCGCTGTCGATCCTGCCGCGGCTGCCGCGCATCATCAGGCGCGTTCATCGGACTGTCGACGCTGCAATCGCCATGCGACCGGACGTGGTCGTGATCATCGACAGTCCCGAGTTCACGCACGCCATCGCGCGGCGGATTCGGCGGCGCTGCCCGTCGGTTCCGATCATCGACTACGTCAGCCCATCGGTATGGGCGTGGCGGCCCGGGCGCGCGAAGCGCATGCGGCGCTATGTCGACCACGTGCTGGCGCTCCTGCCCTTCGAGCCGGATGTGCATCTGCGGCTTGGTGGACCGCCGTGCACCTATGTGGGCCATCCCCTCGTCGAGCGGCGTGCATGGCTGGATGCCCTCGATCCCGCGCCGCTCGCGAAAAGGCTGAGGCTCGATGTGGAAAAGCCGATGCTTCTGGTTCTGCCGGGCAGCCGATCGTCGGAGGTGGACCGGCTGATGCGACCTTTCGGAGCGGCCGTCCAATCTCTGACGAAACAGGGGCTGTTGCCGCAAATCGTCATTCCCGCCGTCCCGCACGTCCGGGGCCCGATCGAAGCGGCGCTTGGCAACTGGCCGGTGCGCCCGCATCTCATCGAGGGCGAGGAGGACAAGTTCCGCGCCTTCAAGCTCGCTACGGCGGCGCTGGCCGCCTCCGGCACGGTGACGCTCGAGCTGGCCTTGATCGGCACGCCCGCGGTTGTGGCTTACAAAGTCGATGCAGTTGCCGCGCGCCTGCGGTTCCTGGTCAAAGTACCATCGGTCGTGCTGGCAAATCTGGTGCTCGGTGAGAATGTCTATCCGGAGCTCATTCAGGAGGACTGCAGCCCCGAGAAGCTGGCCACAACACTGGCGCCGCTCCTGAGCGATACGGCGGAGCGCTGGCGCCAGCTCGACTTGCTCGCCCAGGTGCCTGGACGGCTGGCCGTTTCGGCCGCAAGCCCGAGTGGGGCGGCCGCAGAGATCGTCATCCGTTATGGATCGGCAGCTTGCCCTATACCAGGGACAAGCTAGACGAGATCGCAGCTCAGCCG
>JAEVZQ010000138.1 GCA_023392135.1 Pseudomonadota bacterium
CCCTTCCGGTTCATCAGGCCACGCGACTCCAACTCGCTGTTCGGCAACAGGAACCCGTCCGTCGTTACCAGATCCACGCGCGGATGGTCCGGCCAACGCGCGAGGAGTGCACGCAGCACACGAGCCGTCGTGCTCTTGCCGACAGCCACCGACCCGGCCACACCCACTATGTATGGCACTTTGATGTCCCGCCCCCCTAGGAACTGCGAGGTTGCGGCATGGAGCTCCTGTGCTGCTGCCACGTACAGGTTCAGCAGGCGCGAGAGGGGGAGATAGATCTGCTCGACCTCCTCCATCGACAGCTCCTGCGTAAGTCCGGAGAGCTGCTCGAGATCACGCTCAACAAGCGTCATCGGCGTGTCAGCGCGCAGCCGGGCCCACTCCGCGCGACTGAACTCGCGGTACGGCGAGAACTGGAGCGTCGACCTGCTGGGCATCTCCTGTCGAACCGCTGCGAGCTTCATGACACGCTTCCGCCTCCCCGTGCGGTGCGTGAAGCCTTCTCCGCGAGTCCCGAGGTGCCTGTCCGACCGTCCAACACCGCGAGCACGGCATCCCAACTCACGCCCCGCGCCTCGAGCAAGACGAGAAGGTGATAGAGTAGATCGGCCGCCTCGCCGGCGAGTGCACGGTCATCCTGGCTGATACCGGCAATCACCGTCTCAATAGCCTCTTCGCCCAGCTTACGAGCGCATTTTTCCGGGCCGGCATCAAGAAGCTGCCGCGTGTAGGACCGGCCAGGGTTCTCTGAACGGCGCTGTCGGATCGTCGCGGCCAGACGCGCAAGAACATCATTGCTCATGGGAATAACTCCTGCCGGCCACAAGTGTGCGCCCGCGCCGGACAACAGCAAAGTGCAGGCAACCACGTCAAGCGCGACTTGGGTCAGGAGTTCTGTCAGCCGCGCTTGGCTGGGATGCCGCGAAGAGCACTCGCGCCGGGAATGGTGCCGACTGCGCAGGTCCCGATGCCGGTTCGCTCGTCACTCCCCTTGCGACGCGGTGAGCCGCATCCGGATGTAATCGAGCTGGTCGTAGTTGCCGTACTTGATGACGAGGAGCCCGCTCTCGCCCGAGCCCCGCTTGATCTCGACCTTGAGGCCGAGCACATCGGCGAGCTCCTTTTCGAAGGCCAGCGTATCGGCAGTTTTCTCCCGCCGCCGGCTTGGCGGCGCTGAACTAACGCCCGCCTGAACCATCGCCTCGACCTCGCGCACGTTCATGTCGCGCTCGATGATGCGTTGCGCCAGGGCTTCCGCATCCTCGCGGCCGATGAGAGCCCGGGCATGGCCCGCCGTCAGCTTGCCTTCCTGAACCAGGCTCTGAACGCTTTCCGGCAGCTTGAGCAATCGAACCGTATTCGCTAGATGGCTCCGGCTCTTGCCGATTACCTCGGCGAGCTGGTCCTGCGTATACCCGAACCGCTCGATGAGCTCGCGATACCCGGCAGCCTCTTCGATCGGATTGAGGTCAGCCCGCTGGACGTTCTCGATGATGCCAAGCTCGAGAACTTCCTGATCGGACAACTCCCGCACGATGCAGGGCACCGCATGCATCCCGACGCGCTGCGCGGCCCGCCAGCGGCGCTCGCCCGCAACGATCTCGTAGCCACCTGCCAGACGATCCGGCCGGACGATGATGGGTTGCACCAACCCCTTCTGGCGAATGGACTCCGCCAGCTCAACCAGGTCCTCTTCCTTGAACTCCCGCCGTGGATTGAGCTTGCCGCCGCGGATCTGATCAATGGGAACGACCCTCTGCTCGCCTTCGGCCGGCAGCTTCTGCTCGGCCAGAACCGGATCACCGATGAGGGACGCGAGGCCCCTGCCAAGCCGGCTCTTTTGGAGTTGAGTCGCCATGATCGTTCTATTCTCCCGATGAACTCAAGCGCTGGCCAACGCTCAAGCAGCCTTGAAGTGACGCTCCCGCTCGATGATCTCTGCCGCAAGCCGCATGTAGGCCTGACTGCCAGCACTGTTCACGTCATAAAGCAGAATAGGCTTGCCGTGAGATGGCGCCTCCGCAACGCGCGTGTTCCGCGGGATCATCGTGTCGTAGACCTTGGCGCCGAAGAACGCGCGGACGTTCTGCGCAACCTCGCGCGAGAGAGCGGTGCGCTGATCATGCATCGTGAGTACAACGCCCTGGATCTCCAGCCCCGGGTTCAGCGTTGCCTTGATCTGCTCGATATTGTCCTTGAGCTGCGAAATACCTTCGAGCGCGAAGAACTCACACTGCACCGGGACGAGAACCGCATGCGCGGCCACCATCGCATTCAGCGTCAAAAGGTTGAAGGACGGCGGGCAGTCGATGAGCACGTACGTGATCGCGGCATCGGCATTTGCGCGCTGCTGGCCCACAAGACTGCCGATGGCATCACGCAGTCGAAACGGCCGCGTGGGCTCGTTCATCAACTGGGCTTCGATACCCACCAGGTCCGAGTTCGCCGGGACGATCGCAAGGCCGGGCACCTGGGTCTGCAATGCCGCATCAGCCAGACGGGTCTGCCCCAGCATCACCTCGTAGGTGGTGCGGATGCTCTCCTCGATCGAGATACCGAGACCGGTCGAGGCGTTGCCTTGCGGATCGAGGTCCACGACGAGCACACGTTCTCCGGCTGCAGCCAGCGCCGTCCCCAGATTGATGGCGGTCGTCGTCTTGCCGACTCCACCCTTCTGGTTGGCGATCGCGATCACCCGCAGTCCCTGGGATCTCATGGTCTTGCCGGTCACGGCTCAACCCTCCGTCTTGGCTGACACATTGCGCACCACGGCGATCTGGCCTTCGGCATCCGTCTTGCTCGAAACGAGCGCGACATCGAACCGCCAGTTAACCCTCGCCTCGTCGATCTCACCGTGAATATCGCGCCCCTTGAGGAACAATCCCACCGAGTGGGGCGCAAAGAACGGGGCCGCCAGTCCGAGCAGGCGGCTCAACGGAGCAAGAGCACGCACCGTGACCACATCCACTTGCCCCACTTTACGCTGAGTCTCGACATTTTCGATGCGCGACGTGAGGATGTCCACAGGCACCCTGGTCTCGCGGGCGACTTCGCGCAGAAATGCGGCCTTGCGATTGTCGCTTTCAACAAGCGTCACCTGGCGGGGCGTCTGCTCCATGAGAACGATTGCCAGCACCAGGCCGGGAAACCCGCCCCCTGAGCCGAGATCGACGAATCTCTCGGCGCCTTCGGGGACGAGGGCCGCAAGTTGAGCGCTGTCGGCGAAATGGCGATGCCAGACCTGCGCCAGCGTGCTGGGGGCGACCAGGTTAACGGCCTTCTGCCACTTCTTGAGTAGCGCCTCGTGGCGAATCAACCGATCAATGGTTTCACGTGAAACCGAAAATGCGCGCTGAAATGCCTCCGGCCCATCAATCCTGGCGATACGACCCGTTTGCGTCATGCGCTTTGGCGTCGCCGAGCAGGACGCTTCAACCGGCCGAGCAGGATCAATAGCGCCGCCGGGGTCATGCCGTCGATCCGAGCCGCGTGGGCCAAGGTCGCGGGCCGGTGCAGTTTCAGCTTATGGCGCACTTCGTTGGAGAGACCAGGTAAAGTACCGAAATCGAAATCCAGAGGGATTGCCACGGCCTCGTCCCGCTTCAGCGCTTCGACATCCTCAGCTTGCCGCTTCACGTAAGATGCGTAACGCGCGTCGACTTCGAGTTGGGAGGCGATCTTCGGCTCGAGCTCCCTGATTTCCGGCCAGACCGCAGAGAGCCGTTCCAGTG
>JAEVZQ010000185.1 GCA_023392135.1 Pseudomonadota bacterium
ATCGAAGCAGGACTGCGGACCGGCAACACTGGCGAGCCCTGGCCGGAAGAAATCAACCGGCGGCTGATTGCAGTTGGGGCTGGGCTCCATTTTGCTCCGACATCATTGGCAAAGGATCGCCTGATCGTCGAGGGTGTCCCGGCAGAGCGTATCGTTGTCACAGGGAATACCGTTATTGACGCGCTTCAAACCGCGGCGGTGCGGTTGCGCAAGGATGAAGCTCTGATATCCCACCTCGCATCGCGCTTTGCTTTTCTGAATGGCGTGCGCGAGGTCATTCTGGTGACGACACACCGCCGCGAGAACATCGGCCAAGGTATCGAAAAAATATGTAAGGCGCTGCTGGACCTGTCAGAGCGCCGCGATCTGGCGATCGTCTTTCCGGTTCATCCGAATCCGCAGGTGCATATTCCAGTCATGGAGCGCCTCGGCGGACGGCGCAATATCCACCTGATCCCGCCCGCGGATTACGTTGCGTTCGTATACCTGATGATGCGATGCCGTGTGATCCTGACGGATTCCGGTGGTATTCAGGAAGAGGCGCCCAGCCTCGGCAAGCATGTGCTGGTCATGCGGGATGTCACCGAGCGGCAGGAGGCGGTCGATACGGGCGCGGCCCAACTCGTCGGAACCGATCCCGCCAGGATTATCGCGGCGGTTTCAGCAATTCTGGAAAACGGGGAAAGCGCTCCCAAATTGCAACCTTCGGCAAACCCGTTCGGTGATGGGCGCGCCGCGGAGCGGATTGTGCAGGCGGTAATTGCAGATGAGTTATGCAACATCAGCCCTGCCATTCAGCAGGTCATTGCGAAAGGATTACGCTGGAGTCGTGCGGGCAGAATAGCCAATCGCGTGCCCCTTCAGGGTCGGGTGAGGAGGGGGCAGGGCGCCATAGCTTCGGCGTAGCAACGCCGATCAATTTGCAGCGGGGAGGGTGCCGGACGAGCTACGAATTCGCGAAGTGCGGAATTGCGCTCGTCCGGCATTCTGCTGAGTGTGAGTATGCGTATGCGTTGTGTGCCTGTCATAGCAGCTGGTCTGCTAGTCGTTTCCAGCCTGTTCGCTCCAGAAAGCGCATTCGCGCAGGGCATGCAGGTGACCCGCTCGGATATCACCACAGTCTTTGGCTACTACGGCGTCAGTCACGGAATCAGCGACAGGCGGTTTACGACCGTCTGGGGAAACACCCTATTTGCGAACAAGCTCGGGGTGCATGCCGAAGTCCACTACATGGATCGTGAGGAAACCGCCGGGTTTCTTGCTGCCGGTGTTTCATGGGCCGGGGAATCGACCGAGGTGCGCGGCTGGCTTGGAACCAGCTCAGAAAACGACGGCATTCTCCCGGAGCTTTATGGCCGGGTCGAAGGAACGTATCGTGCGAGTGCCGAGACCGGCCTCGTCTTTCACTCTGCGCTGGCTTATCGGAGCTTCCGAAACACCGCGGAAGAGGTCGCGGGGGAGATAGAAGCAGCGAGATATATTCCCCTGCAGACAGGCAATCTTATCTTGAGCGCGCTCGTGCGCATGATCTATGCGAGTCCGGGCGATCATATCAGCGCGGCATTCGGAGCCGGGCTGGCGTACGTGCATCCGATGAATGTTTCGGTTGGCCTTCAGGTCGAAGGCGGGCGTGCCGCCTACGATGGTGTGCTCGCGCCCGGCAAATTCGATGAGCAGTATTTGAGTATCCGCCCGATCGTCTCGTTCTATCTGACTGATGACGTCGAGCTCGTCGGCCTCATGGAATATGCCAGCCGGGAGTCGTACGACGTCTACGGCGGTCATGTCGGGCTCAAGGTTCATTTCGATTGACGCTGAACCTCCAGCCGGGCTGCAATGCTTTTCCTCGAAGCTTTCGTCCTGTTCACCGCTGTCATCGGGTTGGCCCTCGCCGCTCGTCAGTTTGTCCTCGCCTGGTGCGTTCTGCGCTCCAGCTCGCGCTCTGGAAACAGCTCATCGCGGATCGTGGAGGATTGCGACTGGCCCACCGTCACGGTTTTGATCCCGGCACATAACGAGGAGTGCGTCATCGCAGGCAGCCTGGCCGCGATGACCGCTCTGGATTACCCTTCCGGAAAGCTTGCGATTTTGGTGGTCAATGACCGATCGGAAGACGGTACTGGACGTATTGCCGAGAGTTTCTCCAGGAGGGATCCGCGGGTCAGCGTATTGAATCGTGATTCGGCCGCAAGGCCCGGGAAGGCTGCTGCCGTCGCGGACGGAATGGCAAACAGCGCTTCGGATATCATCGTTCTTTTTGATGCGGATTATTTACCGCCGCCGGGTCTGCTCAAAGAGCTGGTGCTGCCGTTTGATGATCCGGAATTCGGCGCAACGATGGGTCGCGTAGTGCCGCTGAACAGCGACAGCAATTTGCTCACGAAGCTTCTCGATCTCGAGCGCCGGGCCGGATATGCGGCGGATCAGAGCGGCCGTGCTCTGCTGGGTCTCGTTCCGCAGTTTGGCGGCACGGTGGGCGGCATCCGCCGTAGCGCGCTCCACAGCGTCGGCGGATGGAACGTGGGGCATCTGGCCGAGGATACGGATCTGACCTTCCGGCTCGTGCTTGGCGGCTGGCGGGTGGCTTATCTCAACGAGGCGCGCTGCCATGAGGAAGTCCCGGAGGATTGGGCGAGCCGCTTCCGTCAGGTGCGCCGCTGGGCATATGGCCACAACCGGTGCCTGCTCGACCACTTTGGTGCTGTCTTGCGCTCGCATCACCTTAGTATCAGGCAAAAGCTCGACGCCGTGCTCATCCTGGCATTTTACGCATTTCCGGTTCTGGCGCTGCTCAGCACGTTCGCCGTGATTCCGCTTCTCGCCTATGGAGATGGGCATGTGATGAGCGGAGGCGGGTGGATCGTCGCTTCGCTGTTCGGACTGGCGGTCATAGCGCCTCATGTGCAGGTGATTATTGCAGCCCGCTCCGACGGCCAGCGGCATGTGCTCCGTGTAGTCCCGTTACTGTTCGTCTCATCTTCTCTGTCGCTGCTCGCGTCCGTCGCAGGTACGGCCTTTCTCATAAGGGATCATCTTTTCGGCCTGAGCTTCGGTTGGGACAAGACCCGACGGTATCGGTCCCTATGAGCCGCTGTGATGTTGGGTGAAATCCTGATCATACTGGCCTTAAGCGCAGCCTACGCCACCTCACTATTTGTTTTGTTTCGATATTTCGGAAAGAGCAGGTCGAGCCACGTCCTTTTGGTTGAATGCATCGAGCCAAATAAGATCCTGGCAGGAGATCGAAACCGGAGATTGTTAAAACTCACTCCGTCGGCGGCCCTTGCTGCGGGTTTGCTCTGGCTTGAGTCCAGCGCGCTCGTTCTTGTGACGGGGACCCTCGGAACAACTTCAAATGTCGCACCGATGCTGCCGGGCCGGAGTACTGCGCTGGCTATTTTGCTGTGCAGCGCGGCTTTTCAGTATCTCGCACGGAAGTTCATACTGGCCAGCGTAGCTTATCCCGTGGTGCTCCTACTGACCGGAATCATCGGCTTTGGTGCGGTGATCGATATTGCAGCCGGAGGATCTGGCGCAGCACGATTGGAGATTATATTTCAGGTCGCTGGCTGGCTCCAGATCACGGCGGCTGTGGCCTTCGCTCTGGGTACATTGATTCTGAGCGCGGAGACACTGGCAGTTTTGATCCGCGCGGTGCTGGCGCATGTGGCGGGAGCGGGCGCGCGCATTCTGGGGGCGCTCGCTGTAGTGGCAGTCTGGCCGTACATGCCGCCGGCCAGTGCCATCGCGCTGCTGCTGGCCGCCGTCCTCGTCCCGGGTGTCGCGACGGCTCTCACAAGCCTTGCCGCGCTCGCATATACGCTGCCGGGGCCCGGCTGATCAGCCGCCCAGCGCGCCTTGCGTGTTGACGTAGAGTGCATAGACCGAGTGGCTTGCCGCCATGAACAACCGATTGCGCTTCAGCCCGCCAAAGCAGACGTTGGCGCAGCGCTCGGGCAGGGCGATACGGCCGATGGGCGCGCCGTCGGGCGCAAATACCATCACGCCGTCGAGCTCCGGCGTGCCCATGCCC
>JAEVZQ010000211.1 GCA_023392135.1 Pseudomonadota bacterium
GTGCAGCACCATGCCGCCCATGAGCTGGACGTCGAAGTGGCGCTGGCCCAGCGTGCGCTTGGCCGCCTCGCGCACGGTCGCGAATGCCGGCACGAGAATATCGTCCAGCGACTTTCCCGCTTTGAGCTGCTGCCGGAATTGCTCGGTGCGGGCCCGGAGCTGCTCGTCGGTGAGCGCCTCGAGCTCGGGCTCCAGATCGTTGATGGCCGCGATCGTGGCGCGGTACGGCTTGACTTTTCGCTCGTTGGCGGAACCGAAAATCTTGGTCGCGATCGAGCCGATTGAAAGCATGTGCGTCATTCCTTGCAGGCACTTCCAGCGCCATTAGATGTCCCGGCCACACGTGTTCGCGCCAGGAAGGGAACACCGAGCTGACCGGACAGATCGAATGCAGGCGCGAGCGGGATACCGGCGGCCGGAGGATGCCACTCGTTGGGGAGACATAAGAAGCCGGGCCGACAATTGTCAATCAATCGAACGCGACAGTTGGTCGTGCCGTCATTCTGCCGAAAATCCGCCACGTGAGCCAAAGTTAACTTGGCAAAGCCACGATGCCCGTCTAACCATCGGGCCAACCTGCATTCTAACCGAACGGCGCTCTGGCTGCACGTTAACATCGTGGCTGCCCGTCCCCTGTTCAACAAGGAATTTCTCACGTGATCTCAAAACTGAGATTGGGCATCCTGGCTGCCGCGCTGGCGGGTGGGCTTGCCTTCGCCCCGGTCTATAGCTCGGCGGCCCAGGAGATCGTGGCCACCGTGAACGGCAAGAACATCACGGAATCCGACATCAAGCTGGCCGAAGCCGAGATCGGCTCCGATCTTGGAAGCCTGCCGGACGCCACCAAGCGCCGTGTGCTGGTAGAATATCTCATCGAGAACCAGCTCTTCGCCGAGGCAGCGGAGGGCGACAAGCTCGGCTCCACCCCGGAGTTCGACGGCCGCATGCAGTACTGGCGCCGGCGCGCCCTGCGCGACACCTACTTCGAGAAGAGCGTCAAGAGCGCGGTGAGCGAGTCAGACGCCAAGAAGCTCTACGACGACCAGGTGAAGCTGCTGAAGCCCGAGGAAGAGGTCAAGGCGCGCCACATCCTCGTGGAGAGCGAGGACCAAGCCAAGGAAATCGCTGAGAAGATCGCCCACGGCGCAGACTTCGCCGATATGGCAAAGCAGTTCTCGAAGGACCCCGGCACCAAGGACGAGGGTGGCTCGCTCGGCTATTTCAGCAAGGGCCAGATGGTGCCGCAGTTCGAGGAGGCAGCCTTCAAGCTGGACAAGGGCGACGTCTCGGACCCCATCCAGACCCAGTTCGGCTGGCATCTCATTCAGGTCGAGGACCGGCGCGAGCGCCAGCCGCCGGCCTTCGATGTCATCAAGGAGCGCCTGATCGCATCCATGATGCACCGGAAGGCTCAGGAGATCGCGGCTGATCTGCGCGGCAAGGCTCAGATCCAGTACGTCGACCCGGCCATCAAGGAGCAGGTCGAGCGCGAGAAGGTGCCCGGCACACCGGCTCCGAAGCAGTAGACTTCGATCCGACTCCATGGAGCACAAGGGGGCCGGCTTAAGGGCGCGGCCCCTTTTTCATGCCTATTGATTTACCCTGTCCGATCTGGTTCGTGGTGGCCGGCTCGTCAGCCCCTGCTTGGGAGGGTCCATTGGGCAGCACCGCCAAGATTTCCCCGTTTGCGCCGGCAACCCTGCCGGAGGTTCCCGAGATCGCGGGTGTGCGCTTTGCCACCGCTCAGGCGGGCATCCGCTACAAGGGCCGCACGGATCTTCTTCTGGCTGTCCTGGCGCCCGGAACGGTCGCCGCGGGGGTGACGACGCAATCCAAGACCTGCTCAGCCCCTGTCCTCTGGTGCCGCAAGCAACTCGAGCACGGCCGGGCCCGTGCACTTGTCGTGAATTCCGGAAACGCCAATGCTTTTACGGGGCGCAAGGGCGTCGAGGCGGTAACGATCACGGCGGAAGCGGCCGCCAAGGCCGTGGGTTGCGCGCCTGAGGAGGTCTACCTCGCCTCGACGGGTGTCATCGGGGAGCCGATGGACGCCTCGCGCTTCACTCACCTCCTGACCGACCTCGCGGCTAGCGCCCGTCCGGAGCGCTGGGAGGATGCGGCCCGCGCCATCATGACCACCGCCACGTTTCCGAAGCTCGCCGTCCGGCAGGTGCCGATGGGCGCGGGCGAGGTCACGATTGCGGGGTTCTGCAAGGGCGCCGGCATGATCGCGCCGGACATGGCGACCATGCTCTGCTTCATGTTCACCGACGCACCGATCGCGCAGCCGGTGCTGCAGCGTCTGGTGGCCTCCACGGCGGACCGGACCTTCAACTGCATCACCATCGACGGCGACACTTCGACGAGTGATACCGTTCTGATGTTCGCAACCGGTCAAGCCACGGGGCGCGGCGTCCCCGAGGTGCGCGATGCAGCGGACCCGGTCTTCACACCCTTCGCCGAGGCGCTGCACAGCTTGATGCACGAGCTGGCCCTCTCCGTCGTGAAGGACGGCGAAGGCTTGTCGAAGTTCGTCGCCGTCGAGGTGCTGGGCGCCGAGGACGATCGCGCGGCCCGCCGCATCGCCTTTTCGATCGCCAACTCGCCTATCATGAAGACCGCCATTGCTGGAGAGGACCCGAACTGGGGCCGCGTGGTCATGGCCGTCGGTAAATCGGGAGAGGCGGCGGACAGGGACCGTCTCGCCATCTGGTTCGGACCGCATCTGGTTGCCCGGGAGGGTGAGCGCGCGCCGGACTACTCTGAGGCGGTCGTTGCCGATTATATGAAGAACGGCGAGATTACGATCCGCGTCGATGTCGGGGTTGGGGCGGGTCAGGCGACCATCTGGACCTGCGACCTGACACACGACTACGTCTCGATCAACGCCGACTACCGGAGCTGACAGGGCGCCGCGGACCGGCGAATTGGAATGGCCAAGCCTCTTCTCCTCGTCGCTGCTGCCGCGCTCGTCGATCGCGACAAGCGGGTGCTGATCAGCCAGCGTCCGCCCGGCAAGACCATGGCCGGGCTTTGGGAATTCCCCGGCGGGAAGGTGCACGACGGAGAAACGCCGGAGAAGGCGCTCATTCGCGAGCTGTTCGAGGAGCTCGGCATCGACGTGTGCCCGACGTGCCTCGCGCCGCTGACATTCGCGAGCCACGAGTACGAGGACATCCACCTGCTGATGCCGCTCTACCAGGTCCGGACCTGGGATGGCGTTATCACGCCGCAGGAGGGCCAGGAGATCAAGTGGGTTCGGGTGAACCGGCTCGCCGAGTATGCCATGCCACCGGCCGATGTGCCCCTGATCCCGATGCTCAGGGATTTGCTGGGGTGAGGCGTGCCGCTCAGCACAGTCGGCTAGCGGGGCTTCAGAAACAGTTGAACAGTTTTTCCGCTCACGCTATTCTCTCGTACATGCGTACGCCTCTTCACATCGCGATCATTCGGCGAATTAGCGCCCCGGTTGCCTAAGTGGCTGCCGGGATAGGTTTTTGCGCTTTTTCCCTCTCGCATGTGAAGGACTTCTCGTCATGGCATCGAATGCCACTGCGCCGGCTCAGCCCGAGTCGCGCGCTTCCGTCTCCCCCTCGTTCAAAGCGCTTTTCTATGTTGTGGGCGTCGCCGACCCGGGTCTCTTGCCGCGGCTGATCGAGCCCGTCGCCAAGATGGGTCACGTACCATCACGCATGCATGCCTCCCGTGAGTCGGGCGATGGCTCAGAAGTGGTGGTCGATCTGCGGCTAACTGGCGTCAACGCGCGCACGGCCCAGCTCGTCGAGAACGCGCTGCGAGCCACCGTGGGCGTGCGCCAGGTGATCTCGGTGGTCGAGCCGGCCTGACGAACGCGATTTCTCTCCTCGGCCTCTGCTCCTCCGTGCTCGGCGGGTCGGATCAAAACGGTTCGAACGAGATGTCATGGAATATTCGGTCCGGCTCATGCGTTGAGTCCCGGCAGCCATTCCGGGAGGAGAGTATGAGCAAGGACGAAAATCGATCTGAGCAGTTGGGTCTCCACGAGTTCTTCGAGAAGGACCCGATCGGTGCGGACAAGGCCGTCTTCGGCCGCATCTCGCACGCGGACCGGCGCGGGTTCCTGCGCAATGCCGGACTTGCGACCATGGCAGCGATGGTCGGCGCCAATATCCCCTTCCATCGCAACATGCCGGCCGGGCTCGTTCCGGCGGCTTTTGCGGCTGACGATGTTCTGAAGGGTAAGGACGGGCTCAAGCTCTTCAATGATCGTCCGGTGAATGCCGAGACACCGGCGCACTTGCTCGATGATCCAATCACTCCGACGAACCGCCACTTCATCCGCAACAACGGCGTGCCGCCGGAGGACGTGGACGCTGCCAAGTGGAACGTGAAGATCGATGGTGAGGTGGAGAATGAGCTTGCTCTAAGCATCAACGACCTGAAGAAGCAGTACGAGGTCGTCACGATGGCGCTTGTCATCGAGTGCGGCGGCAATGGTCGCGCCTACTTCGATCCGCCGGCAACCGGCAATCAGTGGACCGTGGGCGCGGTGGGTTGTGCCAACTGGACGGGCGTGCGTCTGAGGGATGTGCTGAAGAAAGCCGGGGTCAAGTCGAGCGCCGTGTATACCGGCCACGAGGGTGCCGACATGCACCTCTCGGGCGACCCGAAGAAGGTGCCGATTTCACGTGGCGTGCCGATCGCAAAGGCGATGGCCGAGGATGTGCTGATCGCCTTCCAGATGAATGATGGCCCGATCCATCCGATGAACGGCGCCCCCATCCGGCTGGTCGTTCCAGGCTGGCCGGGCTCCTGCTCGCAGAAGTGGCTCACCCGGATCTGGGTCCGCGACAAGGTCCACGACGGCGAGAAGATGACGGGCACGTCCTATCGCCTTCCCAACCGGCCGGTGGCGCCAGGGG
>JAEVZQ010000287.1 GCA_023392135.1 Pseudomonadota bacterium
GCTGAAGCAAACCGGCCAGTTCGGAGCCAACATCGATAAGCGGCTGGTCTACATCACCAAGCTCTACAATGAAGAGATGCACATCATTGCGGGGCCGGGGATCGAAAGCCTGCAGGACCTGAACGGCAAGAAGGTCAATTTCAGCGATGTCGGCAGCGGCACGGAGCAGTCGACGCGGATTGTGTTCGACCTCCTCGGCATCAAGGCCGAAAAGGTCAGCATGGGACAGGCGGACGCCCTGGTGAAGGTCAAGTCGGGCGAGATCGCAGCAACGGTCTTCATCGCGGGCCGGCCGGCGTCGGGCGTCGCAAAGCTCCCAAAGGATCCGGACCTGCGCATTCTGCCGGTGCCCTACACGCAGGAGTTGGAAGAGGCGAGCTATCTGCCCGCCACGCTGACCAGCGAGGATTATCCGAACCTCATCCCGGAGGACGGGAAGGTCGAGACGATCGCGGTCGGCGCCGTGCTTGCCGTCTATAACTGGCCGCAGAACACGGACAGGTACCGGCGCGTCGCCAACTTCATCAATGCCATGTTCAGCAAGTTCGCTGAATTCCAGAAGCCGCCGCGTCACCCGAAGTGGCGCGAGGTGAACCTTGCGGCGAACTTGCGCGGCTGGGAGCGTTTCCAGGCAGCGCAGGACTGGCTGGACAATGCCGCCAGCCAGGCCGCTTCCTCGGTGCGCATCAATCCAAACCTCGCTCGCCAGCAGGCGGCGCGTGCCGCGCCCGGCGACGCCGCGGAGCAGGAGCGCCTGTTTCGCCAGTTCATGCAGTGGGTCGATAAGCAGCAGAACCAGTAGCGGCTGAACAGGCCGTTCCCGGTGGGGCTTTTCGGCGGGAGGGATCGATGCCATCGCGTAGGCTGGGCAGGGAATCGGCGGGAGGAACGATCCGGGCGATCGTGGCGGCGCTGGCACTGCTGGCCTGCATCCCGGGGCAGAATGCAGTTGCTCAGACGGCAAGCGGCGGCAAATTCAGCATCAGCATTGCTTCCGTGGTTCTCGCCGAGCCCGGCGTGGAAACGCCGCTTCCCATTCAGATCGCACCAGGTGCCGACCTGCCGAAGAACAGCTTCATCCGCATCCGGGGCCTGCCTACGTCCGCGACACTGTCCGAAGGCCATGTCGTGGCGCCGGGCTCATGGGCTGTGCCATTGAGCGCGCTGCCGACGCTCAAGATCTCTGCACCGATTTCAGAGAGCGGAAGAGCGGACCTATCGGTGGCGCTGGTCGGCATCGATGGCACGGTCTGGGCCGAAGCGAAATCGACTTTAGCCGTGATGTCCGCTTCTTCGCTCCCTGTCGATGGTCAGGCCGCAGCGCAACCCCAGACGACCGTCGCAACAGTCGGACCCGCTGGCGCCCCGCCGCCTGACGCAAATGCGCAGTCGTTCGACATGGCGCCCGTTGCGCCGAGGCCTCGTCCTGCAGCTCTGACCCCGGAAGACAACGAGCGCGCGTTGCGTTGGGTCGAAAAGGGTAATGAAATGATGGGCCAGGGCGACGTAGCTGGAGCCCGGCTCTTCTACGAGCGGGCTGTCGGCATCGGGCTGGGAAAGGCTGCGATTGCGCTTGCCGAAACCTATGATTCGCACGAGCTCCGCCGCTGGCCAGTGAGAGGCCTGAAGCCCGATCTGGACCAGGCTCGCCACTGGTATGAGCGCGCCCTTCAGCTCGGTGCTTCGGAGGCGAACGCTCGACTCCAAAGGCTCAGCGCGCGCTGAGGCCGCCTGGGGACACGAGGGGCCTGATAAGCGCCATTCGGCCGTCGTTCAGATTGCAGCCGTCATGGAAATCTCCGCCTTGAACTGAGGGGCGGCGAGCTTCGACCCGACGGTCGCGCGTGCAGGCGTGTTGTGAAGGTCGACCCACGCGTCCCAGACCGCGTTCCTCTCAGCGAATGCGTCGAAAGGTAGTCTGTTCATCAAGGCTGATCCGAGCCCGCTCCTCTGTCAATCGATCTGTAGCTCACTACAGAAATTGCCGAGGCGCACCAACCGATGCGGAAAGCTTTAACCAACTCGGACTTGAGGAATTCAGATAGGGTTAGCTTGCCTTATACTACTACCGAGGACGACGGGGGAGGTCAGAACCAGCTATCCGGAGTGAAAACCGGCTAGCTCCTGATGAGTTCACAACCTTCGCTGTGCCGGGTTCGAGCAAATGCCTTCGAGCGTGCTAGCGCAATTGACGGGTGCTCGATGCCTGCGGACTCGGCCGAATCCCCTCAGTAGCAATCTGCTTACTCTCGGCTTGGCGATTGTCCTCATGGGACTGGCGCAGGCAGGCTCGGCGCATCAATCGCCCTGCAAGGCCGAAACGGTTCCCGCCCATCCCGCCTCATTGGAAGTTTCTCCTGTTTCCTTGGATGTCCCTTCGGGCAAAATGGCGGTGCCGGAGCCCGGCATCTATCCGATCGACGTGGGAGACAGGCTGAAAATCGCCTTTTATGGGCGTGACGACTTGACGGCAGAGTATCGCGTCCAGCCTGACGGACAGGTGCGCATCCCAACGATCGGTACGTTTCCCGCAGCTGGGCGCCCGGCCCCAGAGTTGGAGGGCGCTATACGCGACGCAGCCGAGGAAATTCTGAACCGGCAGTATCAGGTCATTGTCGAAGTTATCGAGCGGCGGCCCGTCTTTGTCGTGGGGTTAGTCGCCAAGCCGGGCTCATACGCATTCTCGCCTGACATGACTGTTATCCATGCCACCGCCGTTGCAGGCGGCACGACGACTTCGGCAACTGCAACACCCTGGCTGTCCGTCGAGGCCCTTCGTGAGAGCGCGCGCCTGATAACGTCCAAGGAAGAGATAAAGCGACTTCTCGCGCGTCAGGCCCGATTGCGCGCTCAGAGGGATGGGACCGGCATCCTATCCATTCCGGCCGAGCTGATCGAGTTTACCGGCGCTGAAGAGGCGGCGCGGCTGATTGCCGACGAGCAATCGGTTCACGAGAAAAACTTGGCACGGCTCAGCCGGGAGCAGGAAGCATTGAAGGTCGTCATCAAAGAGGCGAAAACCGAGGTCGACGCATTCGGGCAGGAGCTGACAAAAATTTCTGAGCAGAGGAGCATCCGGCAGGCTGCCTTCGAAGCAGTGCAGGCCCTTTCCAATCGTGGCCTGTCCACCCTGCAGAGGCTGACCGACGCCGAGGTCATGCTCGCAAACATCGACCGGGATGTGCAGGGTGCCATCGCCAATATTGCCCGAAGCAAGCAGAACCTGGCGCGCGCAGAGCGCGACTTGGAGCTGCTGCGAATAGACACGAAAATCCAAATTGAAAAGGATCTCCAAGCCGTCGGCGAGCAGATCGCAAAGGCGTATGCGGCAATGAAAGCCTCCGCCAGCGTCATCCACCATGCCACAAGCCTTCCTGCTTCCATTTTAGCCCAGGACCTGGATCCGCATTTCCATTATGAGATTTTGCGAAAGAATGGTGGTGGGCAGCTGGTAGACCTTTCAGCAACAGAAACGACTCCTCTGTTGCCCGGAGATGTCGTGCGCGTCTCACTCTCGAAAAGTCAGCGCGATCGCTAGTGCTGCGTTTCAGAGGTTCACCCGAGCTCGCAGCTGGTTTCGCGAGCGCACCTCGGCGTGAAATGGGCGACCAGAACCGTGAGCTGGAAGCATACCTTCGATTGGAGAGCTCGCTTGCGGCATGGCAGCCCAATGTGGGGATTGACATGCTTGCAGTTGCGTTCGCTCGTCTGCCTAACGCGAGGAGAGTCCCCGTCGAGCCCGGTTTGCTCGGGCCACGTATCAGCACTCTCGCGGCGCCGTAACCACAGATTGCAGCATGGCTTTAACCAATCCCTGAGGTTGTTGCTCGGGACTATTTAAGTCAGAAATGATACGTGCTTTTATTTGATTGTTCTGATTACGTACTTTGCCGGCCGGCGCCCTGTATTTACGCTCTGGCCATTTGGGGCGGTTCGAATGAAAACCGTGCTGTTTTGTGGTGGTCTGGGGACCCGCATCAGGGACTATGCCGAGAATATTCCGAAGCCGATGATCCCAATCGGTGAAAAGCCGGTCCTTTGGCATCTCATGGATTTCTACAGCAATTACGGCCACAAGGATTTCGTGCTATGCCTTGGATACAAGGCGAATATCATAAAAGAATATTTTTTGAACAATCGCCCGCGGCTCTATGCGGATTGCGTCGTGTCCGCCGGGGGTGCGGAAGTTCAGCTGCTGGGCGCGCCCGCGCAAGACTGGCGCATCACTATGATCGATACTGGAATTTGGCGCAACATCGGGGAGCGACTATGGGCCGTGCGCGAGCATGTCGAGGGCGAGGACATGTTCATGGCCAATTATAGCGATGGTCTTGCTGGCGTCGACTTGGCACAGATGGTGGATGCGTTTTGTCGTAGTGGCAAGGTCGCCTGTTTCATGGCCGTCAGGCCGTCCTTCAGCCTGCATTTGACCGACATCGACGAGGAAGGGAAGGTCAGACGTATTCGCCGGAGCGAAGACGCCAACCTATGGATTAATGGTGGCTTCTTTATATTCCGAAAGCAGATCTTCGATTACATGCGTGAAGGCGAAGAACTTGTTGAAGCGCCCTTCCAGCGCCTGATCGAGGCCGATCAGCTCCTCGCCTATCGGCATGAAGGGTTTTGGCGCCCGATGGACACCTTGAAGGACAAGCAGATCCTGGAGGACCTGGTCGATCAAGGAAGCTTTCCTTGGCGGCCTATGCACGCCGATCTCAGTGCAGCGGCAGGGGCCAGGAAGGTTGCCGGATGAAACATCTCGCATTAGCCAAAGCGGATGAGCACCTGAAGGTGCTCTGCCTTGGCGCTCATTCCGATGATATCGAGATCGGCTTAGGGGCAACTATTCTTGGGTGGATCGAGCAAGGCGTTCGCCTCGAGGTCCACTGGGTCGTTCTGAGCGCGAGCGACCGGCGAGCCGAGGAGGCGCATGCTTCCGCACGCGAGTTTCTGAGCGGGGCTGCGCGGGCCACTGTCGAAGTGACCGATTTCAAGGACGGTTTCTTTCCTTATCAGGGCGGGGAAATCAAGGATTGGTTTGAGGGGCTTAGGCTGCGCGCGTCGCCGGATGTCGTCTTCAGTCATTGGCGGGAAGATGCCCATCAGGACCATCGCGAGGTTTCGTTGCTCACATGGAACACATTTCGAGATCACCTGATCCTCGAGTACGAGGTTCCCAAATGGGATGGGGATCTTGGGCGCCCGAATGTTTACGTCCCTACGAGCAGGGGGGCGATGGAGCGCAAGTGCGAGCTGTTGATGCGTCACTTCGGATCGCAGCGCTCTAAGAGCTGGTTTGCGGCCGAAACATTCTCAGGAATTGCGAAACTGCGCGGCAATGAGTGCCGAGCACCCGAGGGGCTGGCAGAAGCGTTCCACGCTCGCAAGCTCGCAATTGGGTGAGGATGGCTTGAAGTGCTCCGCGCGGTATCGGGTCCCTCCTGAGAGGCGCGCGCTGAAAATGCGGTCAGTCGGAGGTTGCAATGCGCGTTCTGGTAACCGGGCACCTAGGTTACATCGGGACTGTCATGGTCCCCATGCTGGTGAAGGCAGGCCATGAAGTTGTCGGCTACGACCTCAACCTCTATGAGAGATGCACGTTTTCGGCCGGCGGAGATATCGCTGATGTGCGGTACATGCGCAAGGACACGCGCGATGTGGCCGCCTCCGACCTGGAAGGAATAGATGCCGTTATTCATCTCGCGGCGCTGTCGAATGATCCGCTGAGCAATCTCAGTCCGGAGATGACTTACGCGATCAATCACCGCGCCAGTGTCAGATTGGCCCGGTTGGCGAAAGAGGCCGGCGTCGCGCGCTTTCTGTTTGCTTCGTCATGCAGCAATTATGGCAACGCTGGCGACAAGATCCTGGATGAGACGGGCGATCTGAAACCCGTATCGGCTTACGGTACGTCCAAGGT
>JAEVZQ010000304.1 GCA_023392135.1 Pseudomonadota bacterium
GTCATAGCGCTTGCGCTTCTCGGGATCACCAAGCAGCTCGTAGGCAGCCGACACCTTCTTGAAACGCTCCACGGCCGCCTTGTCACCCGGGTTGAGGTCCGGGTGTAATTCCTTCGCCAGCTTGCGAAACGCGCGGCGGATGTCGTCGTCAGAGGCGTTCTTGGGGACGCCCAGAAGCGCGTAGGGATCTTCTGCCATGGCTCACAAGACTAGCGCTGTCTCATGTCATCTCATGAGAGCTTAGCATCTTTTGCACGGGCCTGCGCAGTGCACCTTGCGCTGTGCACTGCTGCCTCATGTTGTAAACCGTACTTCACCGGGCATGTCGAGCAGGTCGGCGAGCGCCGCAAAGCGACGCCGTAAACGCTCGCCGTCGAGCGCTGCATAGGCCGGAGGAATGCCGAGAACAAGGCGGCCGTCCTCGTACGACAGCGGCGTATGGCCGATGATGCCCGGCCTGCCTATAGAAAGCATATGCGCGGTCCGCAGCGCCGCCCCCAGCACACGGGCGCGCTGCAGCGAGCGCTTATCCATCATGCGCTTGATGCGGGAGGACAGCTCGTCCGGCGCGGCCCCACTGCCGCCGGCGTGGCGGAAATAGATCGCCATGGCGAGGAACAGGCGGCCGGGGTGATCGATACCGGCGAGGGCCGAGTGCGCAATGAGGTTGAGGCTCTGCTCGCCGCGATAGTCCGGATGGGCGCGCCAGCCGACATCCGAGATCAGGCACGCGGCATGGCGCAAACGGTGCTCCTCGGGCGATTCAGTCGATCCCGGCTCGGTGAAGATCGCATCTGTCCAAATGGCAAGCTCCCGGCCGTGCTCTGCGGAGCGGGACCGAAGACGTGCGAAATCCTCGCAGAAGCTGAGCAGCGGGTCCTTGCTGCGCTCGTCCTGCGAAAGCAGGTCGTACACCAAGCCTTCGCGGATGCCGAAGACGGAAAACACGACCTTCTCCGGCTGCAAGCGCCTCAGCAGCCGTTCCAAGACCAACGCGCCCAGCGGCAGCAGCTCGCGCCGGGCACGGGCAATCCCTTCGAGGCCTTCCGCTTCCTTGCGGCTGCGCACTTCCTTGCAAAAGGCAATCGCCTCACCCGTCGGAATGGAATAGCCCTGCATGACGCGCAGGGGATAGTCGCGCTGCTCCATATGCAGACGGGCGAGCGCGCGCCATGTGCCGCCGACAGCATAGAACGTGCGTGCCGGATCAGCGGTCAACCACGCGAGCTTGCCGGTTTCGGCCTCTATAAGCGCGAGCGCTTCATCCATCCTGTTGCGGGTTACGTCCAGCAGGCGCAGGCCGCCGAGCGGCAACGTCGCCGCCTGCTGGAGGCGAGCGTTTGCAATGTCGATCAGCTCCAGGCTGCCTCCACCGAGATCTCCGGCAATCCCGTCCACCGCTCCGAAGCCCATCAGGATGCCTTGTGCCGCAAGCTCGGCTTCCCGGCCTCCCGGCAAAACCTGAACGCTGCAGCCGCAGGCCTGCTCCGCGCGGGCGATGAAGGCCGGTCCATCGCGCGCTTCCCGCACGGCCGCGGTTGCAACGGCGCTGATCTGCCTCACATCGAGAATACGCGCGATTGCCCCGAAACGGCGAAGGGCTGCCAAGGCGCGTTCGACTGCCTCGTCGCCAAGCATTCCGGTCGTCGCGACGGAGCGGCCGAGGCCGCACAGCACTTTCTCGTTGAAGATCGGCGTCGGCGCCCGCACGGCGCCCTCGTAGACAACGAGCCGCACAGAGTTGGATCCGATGTCGATCACGCCGACGGGCTCCAGGGCACCATCGCGCGGCGAACATCCAAGGCGCTCCGGTGCTTCCATTCCGCCCTGCTGCATTTAGCGTCCAAAGCCCCACGCCCGGCCGGCCTCACAGGCGATGTGCGGAACCAGGACGGGAGCCAGCACGGTGATGCTGCTCATCGGACTAATCCCTGAGGGTAAGCCTCACCCGCGGCGGCATATTCTCCTTGAGGGCCTGGCCGCGACCCGAAAGGCTCGGGTTGGTCATGAAATACTGGTGTGCGTTGAATGGTTCCTCGCCCGGTCCGGGCTTGATCCGCACTGAGGAACCGTCAGCCATGACCTGCCAGCTCTGCTGGTTGTCTTTCAGATTCGCCAGCATGATCTGGCCCAGGACCTGCTCGTGCACGGTTGGGTTGGTGATCGGCACCATAGCCTCGACGCGCCGGTCGAGGTTACGCGGCATCATATCGGCGGAGCTGATGTAGACGGCAGCATTGGGCGACGGCAAGCCTTCACCGCGGCCGAAGCAATAAATGCGCGAGTGCTCGAGGAAGCGCCCGATGAGGCTCTTCACGCTGATGTTCTCCGACAGCCCCGGAATGCCGGGCCGCAGGCAGCAGATGCCGCGCACGACCAGATCGATATCCACGCCCGCCGCGCTGGCCTCGTAGAGAGAGGCGATGATCTGTGGATCGACGAGTGCATTCATCTTCGCCCAGATCGCGGCAGGCCGCCCCGCCTTGGCGTGTCGGATTTCCTCGCGGATGTGCTCGAGGATACGTGCCCGGATGCCGTGCGGGCTCGCCGCCATCACCTCGAGGTCCTGTGGCTTCCCGTAGCCGGTGACGAAATTGAAGATCCGCGCCACGTCGCGGCCGATCGCCTTGTCGGCGGTGAAGAACGACAGGTCCGTGTAAACGCGTGCGGTCTGCGGGTGATAGTTGCCGGTGCCGATGAGGCAGTAGGTGGCGATGTCATTGCCCTCGCGGCGCACGACGAGGCCCAGCTTGGCATGGGTCTTGAGCTCGACGAAGCCGTAGACGACATGGACGCCCGCCTTTTCCATATCGCGGGCGAGACTGATGTTCGTGGTCTCGTCGAAACGTGCTTTCAGCTCCACAACTGCGGTGACCGACTTCCCGGCGTCCGCCGCCTCCTTCAGCGCTTCGACGATCGGGCTCTTGTCTCTGAGCGTCCTGTAGAGTGTCCACTTGATCGCCATGACGTTGGGATCCGCCACGGCCTGCCGCAGATACTGCAGCACAGCGTCGAAGGACTCGTAGGGGTGGTGGACCACGAAGTCCTTCGCCCGGATGGCCGCAAACACGTCACCGCTGAACTCGCGGATGCGCTCGGGAAACCGGATGTTGAACGGCTTGAACAACAGGTCGGGGCGGTCGCGAACGATCAGCTGGCTGGTATCGGCCAGCCCAAGCAGGCCTTCTTTCAGGAACATGGCCGACTCTGCGACCTCCAGCTCGTCGGTGACGAACTGGCGCAGATCCTCCGGCATCTCGACGTCGATCTCGAGCCGGATCACATCGCCCCGCCGCCGGCGCTTGAGCTGAGTCTCGTAGGCGCGCGTCAGGTCCTCGGCCTCCTCCTGGAACTCCACGTCGCTGTCGCGCAGCACGCGGAATGCGCCACGCGCCGTGATGGTGAAGGTGGGATAGAGCTCCTCCAGATAGAGCCCGATGATTGTTTCGAGCCGCATGAAGCGGATGATGCCCTGATCGTCCGGATCGGGAAGGAGGCGGATGAAGCGATCGAGCTGCGCCGGAATCGGGATCAGACCCTTCATCACCTTGCCTTCGGGATGAAGCATCTTGACAGCCAGCGTCAGCGCCCGGTTCTGGATGAAGGGGAAAGGATGCGCCGGGTCGACGTTCATCGGCGTGAGGATCGGGAACAGCCGGTCCATGAACTGGCCGTCGAGCCACGCGCGGTCCTCCGGCTTCAGCTCTTTCGGTTCCACGAGCAGGATGCCGGCTTCTGCCATCTCGCTCCGCAGCGTCGACCAACACGCCTGCTGATCCGCGACGAGATTGCTCGCGAACTGGTTGATCTCCTCGATCTGCTGCGCGGCGGTCAGCCCGTCCACGCTGACGGTGGCCACGCCCGCGGTGACCTGCCCGTAGAGGCCCGCGACACGCACCATGTAGAATTCGTCCAGGTTGGACGCCGAGATCGACAGAAAGCGCAGCCGCTCGAGCAGCGGATGACGGCGGTTCAGCGCCTCCTCCAGCACGCGGCGATTGAACTGCAGCCAGGAGAGCTCACGATTGTAGAACCGGGCCGGCCCCTTCGGCGGCTCGGCGGCTTCGCTCCTGATGTCAACGGCCTTTTCCACCGCGGTCATCGCTGTCTCCCGACCCAGGCCTTCATCGCGGGCTGGTTGCTCATCCAGTGAAGCCATATCAATGCTGCGCCAAGCCGGTCTCATCCGACTCGAGCCGTGCCAGCACCTCGGCGACCAGGGCACGGGTCACTTTCCGGCGGCTGGCGAGCGCGGCCCTGTCCACCTCCGCCACCGTGCGCGCGACCGCCTCTGTCGATCGTTCGATGCGCAGCGCGAGATAGGAGATCACGTGCGGCTCCACGACGAGTTGCCTGTCCGTGAACAGCTTGACCAGCAGCGCGCTGAGCAGCGCCTCGTCCGGATTGGCGATGCTGAGCAGTGGAACCGCTCTGAGCCGCGAGCGCAAGTCCGGAAGCGTGATCGCCAGCTCACCAAGAGCGTTCCGGCTGGTCAGCAGCACGGACTTCTTCTGCTCGGCGGCCATATTCAGAATATGGAAGAGCACCTGCTCATCGGCAATGCCGCGATCGATGTCCTCGATCGCGATGGCCTTGTACTCTTCGAACCGGCGCGCACTTCCCGCGCTGAGCTCCGGAGCCCCGAGCACGATCGCCCCGGAGCGCGTCCGCCAGACGTTGACGAGATGGCTCTTGCCCGAACCACCCGGGCCGACCACGGCCATAGCCGAATGCAGCCAGTTCGGCCAGCGATCGATTCCGGCGACGGCCGCCTCGTTACAGCCGCTCACCAGGAAGTCCTCGGCCCCATAGGCCGCACGGTGCGGAAGCTCCAGCGTGAGCTGTCGGGGGATTTCGCTCATGGTCTTTTCTCGAGCGGCTGCTCCAGGGACACGGCAGCAGCGGCAGACCGGCCTTTGTAGATGGAGCTCGACAGATAGACCTCGAGTGCAAACCGCACCAGCACCGCAACGGCCGCCGCCACCGGCACCGCGACGAGAACCCCGACGAAGCCGAACAAATACCCGAACACGAATAGCGCGAAGATGAGCCAGACCGGGTGAAGCCCGACCTTCGGTCCCACGATCCGCGGCGACAGCAGGCTGGAATCGAGCGCCTGACCGAGTCCGAACACCGCCACGACCTTCAGGATGGGCAGAGTTTCGGGCCAATACTCGACCAGAGAGACGGTCAAGGCGGTTGCCAGGCCGACCGCGAACCCCACGAACGGCACGAAGCTCAACAGACCGGCGCCAAGGCCGATGACGAGCCCGTAGGGGATTTCCGCCCAGGTCAGTCCCACGGCATAGACGCTGCCCAACACCAGGCAGACGAGCCCCTGCCCGCGGATGAAGGCTGCAACCGCCGCGTTGATCTCGAAGGCGAGCCGCCGGATGGTAGGCGCGTGGTCGCGTGGCAGCCAGCCATCGATCTTGTTCAGCATGGGATGCCAGTCGACGAGCAGATAGAAGACGACCACGGGCGTGATCAGAAGCAGCGAGGCGAAACTCACCAGCGCCCGTCCCTGCGCCCAGACGGATTGGGCGAGAAATCCCACGATGCCGGCCCAGTTGCGTGACAGCTCGGCCGCGGCGCCGTCAAGCCAGACCTGAAAATCGGTGAAGCGGTTGCCGAGACGTTCGCGCGCCGAGGCTTCGATAGCGCCGCGCAGGCGTTCGAGCTCACCCGGCAGCACCTCGACGAACTGCTGGATCTGCTTGGCCAGGATAGGCACGAGGAACAGCATCGCTATCACCAAAGCCATCATCAGCAACGCGACCACCACGGCCGATGCCCAGATCCGCGGTAGGCCTATTGTGCAGAGCCGGTCTGCAACCGGATTGAGCGCGTAGGCGATCACCATGCCGGTAACGAACGGCAGCAGGACCGATCGTAGGACCAGAGCTGCGAGGATCAGCAGGATCAGCGCCGCGAGCCAGAAGAGCACCTGCCGTTCCACGCGCATGAGATGCTTCCCTCAGCTGGTTGATCGCCAGACGGTACCGCTTAGTCACATATAGCGCAGTTGTGGCGCCCAGTGGTTCAAGTCGACAATGAATGGGCAGTGAGCGGAGTTCAAGCGCCCGGCCCGCCCGTCTCGTAGCCGGCCATGTGGGCCAGCCAGGCGCGCATATAGGCAACGAGCGATGCCAGTGTGGATGCGGCCGTAGCCCACACGAGCACGATTCGGATCTGCTCGATGCCGAGACCGAACCCCGCATCGGCCAGGACGACCGCAGCAAGCACGAGCTGGGTTACCGTATTGATCTTGCTGACGATCAAAGGCTTGACGTGCAC
>JAEVZQ010000319.1 GCA_023392135.1 Pseudomonadota bacterium
GTGCCCAGCAGGCCCAGTGCGCTCAGCACACCCGGGTAGCGGGGGAAAACCACTGTTTTCATTCGGAGGACTTCGGCCAGTCGCAATGCATGCAATGGTCCCGCCCCGCCGGAGGCGATCAGTGCATAACGGGATGCGTCGTGTCCACGCTCGATGGACACTGCCCGCACTGCACCGGCTATGTTGTGCGTGAGAATCTCAATTATCCCGTTTGCAGCCTGCTCGCGCGACAAAGAAAGCGGTTCGGCGATGTTCTCTGCAATTGCTTTGCTCGCCAGTTGCCGATCAAGGGCAAGCGTCCCATCGGCGAGCCTCTCGGGCAGACGCCCGAGCACGACCTGGGCGTCGGTGACGGTAGGGCGAGTACCCCCACGGCCATAACAAACCGGCCCCGGGTCGGCTCCGGCGCTTTCGGGACCAACGACCAGACTGCCATTCGGCAATACCGTAGCGATGCTGCCCCCTCCCGCTCCGATCGTGCGGACGTCGACGCTCTGGATCTTCAGCGGAAGTGAGCCGATCTGGGTCTCTGGAGCGAGGACGGGCTCGCCCCGCGGGCAGATGGCCACATCCGTGCTAGTTCCGCCGATGTCGAGGGATATGAGATTGCCATAGCCCGCCATCCTGCCCACCATGCAGGCGCCCTGAACGCCGGCTGCCAGCCCTGACAATGCGGTATAAACCGGCTGGGTCGCGATGGTCGCCGCGCCGGATACGCCGCCGTTGGATTTCATGACCGTAAACGGAGCATTGATCCCGCGCACCCGCAATCCCTCGCTGATGCGCAGGACGTAGCCGGACATGAGCGGCATGACGGCGGCATTCATCGCCGTCAGCATGGTCCGCTCATACTCGCGGAAGGTCGGCAGGACTTCGGAAGAAATTGTAATGAATATGCCCGGGAGCTCAGCCGCGAGGATTGCGGCGATCCGCTGCTCATGCGCGGGGTTGGCATAGCTGTGAAGCGTGCAGACCCCGACGGAAGAAACCTCCGCAGCGCGAATACGCGCGGCAGCCGCCTTCACGTCATCCTCGCTCAATGGCTCCAGCACTTGCCCATCAGGCCCTATGCGCTCGCAAACCTCGAAGATGAGGTCTGGTGAAATGGGCCGCTCGGGCTTTTTCCAGCGATACAGGTTTACGCCACGCGGAACGTCCTGCCGGCCAATGTCGAGAACGTAGCGGAAGCCTTTCGTAACCAGCAAAGCGGCACGCGCCCCTTTGTTCTCGATAATCGCATTTGTCGCGACGGTCGTCCCGTGAGCAATGAGACGGACGTCCCGCGGGGCGGCCTCCGCTCGCGCCAGGACCGCCGAAACGCCGTCGAGCACCGCGCACGACGGGTCCGCCGGAGTCGAGGGGACCTTGAGGATGGTGATGCGGCCCGTGCGCGTGTCCGCTGCCACGAGATCGGTGAATGTGCCGCCGGTGTCCACGCCGACCACGACTCCCATGGCGATGCTCTCCTCCCTGGCGGGCCTCAATGCAGTTTGGTTACCGCTGCCAACCGACGGTGTCGCGGCTACACTGTCATGACATTCGATCAAATTTGCCCCGGCGGCAAGCATGTCATATTATCCGTACATATTCTGTTGCTAGCGGATGGTCTGCTGCCACGACGGAGACGAGAGAGAGCGTGATGCGCAGTGACGGAGGCCGGCCTCGCTATCAGCTGCTCGCCAAGCGGCTACGCGAAGAAATCGAGGCTGGCCGGTATCCTCTCGGCAGCCTGATGCCGACAGAGCTCGAAATCAGCGCGCAGTTCAATGTGAGCCGCGCAACAGTACGCGAAGCGATTCGGCAGCTTCAGGTGGATGGTCTCGTGTCTCGCCGCGCCGGCGTCGGCACGCGCGTCGAAGCCTCGAAGCCTGTCGGTCAGTACGCGCAGTCAGGCAGTTCGATCGAGGAGCTGATCAGCGATGGCTCCAAAATCCGTATCATTCCGCAGGAGATGGACGACATCGTCGCGCACGGTGAACTCGCCGAGCAGCTGAAATGCAATGCGGGGCAAAGCTTTTTGCGTGTGCGCGGGGTGGTGGTGGCTGCCGACGTGAATCGCGATCTGCCGTATTATTGGGTTGAGCTTCACGTCGCGGCTGCTTTCGCCGGCATCCGGGATCGGATCTGCAATCACCTGGGGCTTGTGGCCGAGCTTGTTCGTCAGCAATACGATGAGCAGGTTACGGAAATCCAGCAGGAGGTCGGCGCAGTCCTTGTCGATCCTGCAATCGCCAAGCAACTGCGTGTGGCACCCGGTTCGCCCGCCTTGCAGTTCCGGCGCTGGTACTACGGAAGCCAGAGCTCGCCATTCCAGGTCAGCAGCAGTATCCGACCCGCAGAGCGCTTCACATATCGAACCAAGATTATGCGGCGCCTGACAACGTAATCGGTTCTTGACGATGTCGGAGCGCCGTTCATAATGTCAGGACATTATCAAGAACGCTGCCTGGCCTCCTACCGGGCGGTATATGGGCCAACTTCTGGTCCACACGAAGAAATTAAGTGAGGAAACGCTTAGCCAAGGAGTGGGCCATGCTTGAGATTTCGAGGCGGAGCCTGATGATCGGCACCGCTGCGGCTGCCGTCCTTCCATGGGGATCGGCCTTTGCGCAGACCGCGCTCGGTCCGAAACCCTCGGCGTTGCCGCAGCCGGTCAAGCTGACAGTGGGGCTGGCGAAGGTGGCCCATCTGGCACCGGTTGCGTTCATGGGACCTGATCTGAAGTCCATGAACGTGGAAATGGAGACTGCAGAGTTCGTCCGCTATGCCGATGCGAGAACCGCCCTCGCAAGCGGCTCGCTCGACATTGCAACTGTCGGTCCGCCTGATCTGCCGATCGTGCTGAGCCAGGGCCAGACGAGCATGGTGGCACTCCTCGGCGTCGGGACGCAGCCGAAATACATGGTGATCCGCAAAGGCGTCACCGTCGAGAAGTGGAGCGATCTCAAGGGCAAGCGTGTCGGCATTGCGCCGGGCTCGACCGTGTGGTTCCAGTTTGCCGCCATGCTGGACGAGGTCGGCGTGCCCTATAATTCGCTCAATCCGGTCAATATCCAGGGCGGCGGCACCAGCTTCCTCGTCGCGCTCCGTCGAGGTGACATTGACGTTGCCATCATCTGGGAACCGTTCGAGTCACAGGCGGTCATGGAAGGCTTGGGTGAATTCAATACGGAGCTCGATTACTCGAAATCGCAGGCGGTCGGCGCTGATCTCGGAATTATCATGGCAACGACCGACGCCGTGAACAACAAGCGGGAGGCCTTGCGCCGGTTCATTTGGGCTTACGCGAAATGGCAGCAGGAGCTCACAAAAACCAAGGAGCGTTTCGCGGAGGCTATTTCGCAGTTCACCGGCATTTCTCCGGAGATTTCGGCTCGGGTGGCCGCCTACATCGAGCTCAAGCCAGATTTATCGCTCGACCAGATGAAGCGCCAGGCTGCGGCATTTCACAAGTTCGGTGTCATTCCAAAAGATGTCAGCGACGAGCTAGACAAGTATTATCCTGCCGACTTGGTCGCAGCCGGACTGAAGGGTGGCGGCTAGCTGCTGATCGTTAGCGCTCAATAGAAGGCACCTCGACCGGTATGGATGCAGCATCGGCGACACGTGTCGCCCGAATTGGAGCCCGGAGCGGCGGCAGCACGGGCCGGACGTTTCGGTCTGGCGCGGACCTTCTGCAAACGCTGGCTGTTCCGGCTCTGCTTCTCGTCATCTGGGAGCTCTGCGGGCAGGCTGGCATGCTGCCGGCGGGTATTCTCCCTTGGCCGTCACTTGCCGCCAAGGGGTGGTACGTGTGGGCGTTCGGTGAACCAGGGATGGGGCTCAACCCCTACATGGGGACCTGGTTTTCGAACGTCTACTATTCCGCCGTACGCGTTTTCCAAGGATACGCGCTGGCAATTTGCCTTGCCGTGCCGATTGGCACCTTGATTGGCTGGAGCCCACTTTTCGCACGCTTCGTCGATCCGACCTTGCAGGGGTTGCGGCCTGTGCCGATAACGGCGTGGCTGCCGTTCTCGATTGCGCTCTTCGGCATCAAGGACATGGGGGCGATCTCGTTGATTGCGCTCGGGGCTTTTTATCCGATCGTTGTCAACAGCGCGCAGGGCGCCCGTGACGTCAACAAAAACCTCGTACGAGCGGCCTTGATGCTCGGCGCGACCCGTATGCAGTTGTTCCTGAGGGTCGTTCTGCCGAGTGCACTGCCATCGATCTTCACCGGCCTCCGCCTCGGGATCGGAGTGGCCTGGACCGCCGTCATCATCGCTGAAATGGTCGCGGTGAAGTCGGGTCTTGGTTACGTCCTTTGGGATGCCTACTACGTCGGGCGCATGGATATCGTGATCGCCGACATGGTGTCGATCGGGTTGCTCGGCTTCCTGTCCGACCGGGTGGTCGTCTTCCTCGAAAGCTGGTTGCTCGCGTGGAAGCGGCATCAGCGCGCGTGAGGCAATGTCAATGACGGTTCCGGCCATCCGCGTGCAAGACGTGGACAAGATCTACGACGGCAAGCTCGCCGTCCAAGCTCTCAAAGACATCGATCTGACGATTTCCGAGGGCGAGTTCGTTGCTATTCTGGGTCCAAGCGGGTGTGGCAAGTCCACATTATTGAACTTGATCGCCGGTTTTGAACAGCCGACGTCCGGTTTCTTGCAAGTGTTCGGAGAAGTCGTCAGCAAACCTGGACCCGATCGCGCCGTCGTATTCCAGGAACCCGCACTTTTTCCCTGGATGAGCGTTTGGGACAACATCGTTTTCGGTCCGAAGTTGCGGGGACTTTCCTCCAGCCAATATGCTCCCGAAGCGAAGCAATACCTGTCGGCGCTGGGGCTCGATGGCTTTGCAGATCACCTGCCGGACCAGCTTTCCGGGGGCATGAAGCAGCGTGTCGGCATTGCCCGTGCCTTGATATCCCATCCGCGTGTCATGCTGATGGACGAGCCGTTCGGCGCGCTCGATGCGCAGACACGGATCCAAATGCAGCAGCTCCTTCTCGAGGTCTGGGAGCAGCACCGGCGCACGGTCGTCTTCATCACGCACGATATCGACGAAGCCATTCTTCTCGCCGACGTTGTCTACATCATGAGCGCCCGCCCTGGCTCTCTCAGAGATCGACTTGAAGTCAAGCTGCCCAGGCCCCGCAATGTTGATCTTTTGACAGATTCCCAATTCAACGAAATTCGACGATCGATTTTTGCACAACTCCGCAGCTAGCCATCACGCAGCGGGGACAACGATCTGAACGCCAGGGAGTGCGTGATATGGCACCGATTTCTGCTTCCCCCGCTCTCGCACATCTTCGCGTTTTGGATCTCACGCGCGTGCGGGCAGGACCCGCATGCTGCAGGGTCCTCGCCGACTTCGGGGCGGACGTCATCAAGATCGAGGCGCCGAGCGGTGTCGATCCCAACGACGGAATCAGCGGACCCCGGCATGGCTACGACATGCTCAATCTTCACCGCAACAAAAGGTCGCTAACGCTGAACCTGAAGACTTCGGCGGGTCTGGCGCTGTTCAAGCGCATGGTGAAAAATGCCGATGTCGTAGTTGAAAACTTTCGCCCCGATGTGAAGCATCGGCTTGGTGTCAGTTACGAAGAGCTCCGCGAAATCAATCCACGCATTATTCTCGCATCCATCTCCGGGTTCGGACAGGACGGCCCCTACAGCGGACTTCCCGGTTTTGATCAAATCGCACAGGGCATGGGTGGATTGATGTGGGTGACGGGTTTACCCGGCCAGGGC
>JAEVZQ010000155.1 GCA_023392135.1 Pseudomonadota bacterium
GATGGGTTCTCGGCGCACCGGCCGGTCCTTTTCATCGAGGCCATTCATCTGGTGTGGTGATCGAGAAATTCGCCACACTCGGCGGAGGGAGTACGAGCGAATTTCGATCCGAGCCACACCAGCAAGCTAATGAATCAAGTGTTCCTTTTGATTCCGAAGGTCGCCCCGAAGCCAGCAGCGAACTCTGGCGAACTTCGGAATCGGGACATCTAGTCTAGCTAGAGAGCCTTCACCATGTCGGCAACCACCCAAGACACAGAAGCCGCAGCCCCGGTCATGGCATGGAACCTGCTCGGAAGCCGGCAAGAGACCGCATATGTCCCGGATCGCAACTCGGGGCCGAACTGCTTGTATTGAGTACAGGAGGGGGATGAATGCCTTGGAGAGACGGCGGGAGGGAGCACGCCGCCGGCGATGCTGAGAAGCTGGGCGCTCAGGTGGATCGTATGAACAACGACACGAGCCGAATCCTCTTCGACTATTGGAACAAGCTACGTGGCGCGCGCCGGGCGCCACGCCGCTTCGAGATAGAGCCGGCCCGCATCTCCCGCATTCTGCCCGAGGCCTTCATTCTGGAACAGCAGGACGTCGACACGTATCGCTTCCGAATCGCCGGCACCCGGCTTTGCGAACTGTTCGGCGTGGAGCTCCGGGACCACAATTTCCTGGAGCTTTGGGAGGACGAGGACCGCTTTCCACTGAAGCGCCGGCTCGCGCCGGTGGCGGAGCAGGGCGCGGTGGGATTGTTCGAATTTGAAGCATATGGGTCAGTTCGGGAGCCGGTGAACTTCGAGGTGCTGATCGTGCCTCTCATTCAGAAGGATGCCGTCATCGACCGGTTTCTCGGAACCATGAGCCCAAGCAGCGAGCCGCTCTGGCTCGGAATGGAACGCCTGGAGCACTGCCATCTCCTGCGGCACGAGCTGATCTGGCCCGAGCCTGCACCGGCCAAAATCGTCCGGCCCTCCTTGCCTGAAGTCCGCGATGCCCGCCTCGTGCGCATCGCCCACCGCAGCTTCCGGGTTTATGAAGGCGGTCTTTCTCGGGAATCCGGCAAGCGGTAGCGCAAACAAGCCTCGCACAAAATTCAGCAGAGAATGGCAGTTCCGGCGCACTTCGTCGGCCGGAATTACCGTTCCTTAACGGCTCGCCCCGATAGTCAGGTCTCACGCAAGGACAATCCGGGCCATCGGTCAGGTTCACGGACTGCAGCACGGCTGCAGACCGGCTGATGCATCAGTGCGAGCTGCTCCTCATGACTTGGACGCCGATCACCGCAACAGTTCCCGACGGAGCCGGCGACCGGGCTGCGGAAACCCCACTGGCCTCTCCGCGCGAGCGGCGGCTGCACAGGCGCTACAAGATCGTCGTTCCGGGCCGCTTCATGCGGCACAATAAAGAGGAGCATCCGTGCAGGCTGCGGGACATCTCCTGCAGCGGTGCGGCGATCACCTCCCCGGTCAGCCTGGAAATCGGCGAGCGCATCGTCGTCTACTTCGAGCACATCGGTGGCCTCGACGGCGTCGTCGTGCGGACGTTCGAGGGTGGTTTCGCCATCGAGCTGTGCGTGACGCAGCACAAGAGAGAGAAGCTCACCGATCAGCTCGCCCGTCTCGCGAACCGCGACAGCAAGACCGCGCTGCGCCGACACGAGCGCTTCACCATCAACAACACCACAACTCTCCGTCTCGACGAGGACATCTCGACTCAGGTGCGCGTGCTCGACGTGTCGATCTCGGGCGCCTCCGTCGAGACGGAGGCGCGGCCCCCACTCGGCAGTGAAGTCGTCCTCGGCAAGCTCCGGGCCAAAGTGGTCCGGCATCATGTCGAGGGGCTTGGTCTCGAATTCATGGACGTACAGAACCCCGATGCTCTCCGTCGCTCAATCCGCTGAAAATATCCCCAGCCGGATCCGCGTACGCGGCTGTTCGGGCACGGGGCAACAAGATTTCGTCGCAAACCAACGGCAGGTTAACGGGCAAAGTGTAGCAAGCGATCTGTCAGTTGTAGGGGGCGTTGCAGATCGATTGCGAGTTGTAGGTGGGGTTGCGTGACATGCGAGTAAAGGCTCTCGTACTCATAGTCGTGTCCGGGTTGCTTCATGCAGGCAGTGCCGCTGCCGATAACTCGAAAATAAGGGCAGCCGAGCACTCATCTCCCTATATGCGGGTGTTCGGCCAGGCGATCCCGCCGTTCGGATTTATCCAGTTCTGCGATGCGTCGCCGGAGGAGTGCCAGGCGGGCTCATGGCGCGACAGGCGCTTCGAGGCGACGCCGGAACGGCTGAGCGAGCTGGACGAGGTCAACCGTTACGTCAATCGCCGGATCCGTCCGGCGACGGACCAGGAACTCTTCGGCGTCACCGAGCGCTGGGTCATCCCGACCGAGCAGGGCGACTGCGAGGACTACGCCCTCCTGAAGCGCAAGATCCTGATGGCGCGCGGGTGGCCGGCGGGCTCGCTGCTGATGACCGTCGTGCGCGACGAGACGGGTGAGGGACATGCCGTGCTCACGGCACGGACTGCGCAGGGCGACTTCATCCTCGACAACAAGGTCGACGAGATGATGCTCTGGTATCTGAAGCCCTACGAGTTCATCATGCGCCAGTCATTCCTCGATCCGAAGGTATGGGTGTCGCTGAACCCGCAGGCTTACTCGCCGGCTGCCATTGCCGTGGTGCGCAACCAGAAGTAGCCAGACTTTTTGAAAGTCACTTACCTACGTGTGTCGAGAACCGCGGGCAGGTTGAGCCCATGCTCGCGGGCACATGCGATGGCGGACTCATAGCCGGCATCGGCGTGCCGCATGACGCCGGTCGCCGGGTCATTCCATAGAACGCGCTTGATCCGGCGTGCTGCCTCCTCGGTCCCGTCGCAGCAGATCACCATGCCGGCGTGCTGCGAGAAGCCCATGCCGACGCCCCCGCCGTGATGGATCGACACCCAAGTCGCACCCGAAGCCGCGTTGAGCAGCGCATTCAGCAGCGGCCAGTCGGAGACCGCATCCGATCCGTCCTTCATCGCCTCCGTCTCGCGGTTCGGCGAGGCGACGGACCCTGAATCGAGGTGGTCGCGACCGATCACGACAGGTGCCTTAAGCTCGCCCGTCGCCACCATCTCGTTGAATGCGAGCCCGACACGGTCACGGTCACCAAGGCCGAGCCAGCAGATTCGCGCGGGCAGCCCCTGAAACGCAATCCGCTCCCGTGCCATCTCCAGCCAGCGATGCAGGTGCCGGTCATCCGGCAGCAGCTCTTTCACCTTGGCGTCGGTCTTGTAGATGTCCTCCGGATGGCCCGACAGCGCCGCCCAGCGGAACGGGCCGATGCCGCGGCAGAACAGTGGACGGATATAGGCCGGCACGAAGCCCGGGAATGCGAAGGCCTTCTCGAAGCCTTCATCCTTGGCGACCTGGCGGATGTTGTTGCCGTAGTCGAGCGTCGGCACGCCCGCCTCCCAGAACGCGACCATCGCCTCGACGTGCTCGCGCATCGACGCGCGCGCTGCGGCTTCGACTCCCTCCGGGTCGCTCTCGCGCTTCTCGCGCCACTCGCCGAGCGACCAGCCTTTGGGCAGATAGCCGTTGAGCGGGTCGTGCGCCGACGTCTGATCGGTCAGGATGTCGGGCCTGATACCGCGGCGGAAGAGCTCCGGGACGATCTCGGCAGCATTTCCGAGCAGGCCGACGGACCTCGCCTGCCTCGCCCCGGTCCAGCGCACGATCATCGAC